>NZ_JBQTCF010000020.1:0-80185 GCF_052379845.1 Roseinatronobacter sp. NSM
ACCACCCCGAAAACCGCCTCAGTCCACCCGATCCCTGGCAAAAGCATAGATCACGCACCCCGCCAGCATCACCACTGCGAAAAACGCAAATACCGACTGATAGGGCGCTTCAACCGGCAAGGGCGCGGCGGCGGAATGCACGCGCCCGCTCAGCATCTGCAGCACCCCCACCCCGCCTATCGAAAACAGGTTCAGCAATGTCACCCCCCGCCCCATCAGATGGGCAGGAAAAAAGCTGCGCCCATGCGCCATCATCAGCGGAAAGGACGCGCCAAACAGCCCCACAGCCGCCAGCATGAGCGCACTGGTCCACATCCCCGGCACCGGCACCAGCCACAGCGCCAGCAGGCACAGCCCCCCCAGCGTGTTGCCCGCCAGAATGACCCATTTGCGCGTGCCCAGCAGCCGGTCCAGCGGTCCATAGGCGAAATTTCCCACAATCATCGCACAGGCCATCAGCAACGTGAACTGCCCCACCTGCGTGGCGCTGGCGCCATACACATCGGTGAAATACGGCCCCGCCCACAGGCCACGCAACCCCGCTGCGGGCGCGTAGTTCACCGCCAGCAAGGGCAGGATCACCCAAAGTGCGGGAATCTTCAGCAAATCCAGCAAACTGCCCCGCGCGCCTTCGGGGGCTTGCACCGCAGGCGGGTCCTGAATCACAAACCACAACACCACCGCAATGGCCGCTGTGACCACGGCGAGCGCAAGCAACGTGCCGCGCCAGCCAAACGCTTCTGCAGCCCATGCCAGCGGCAGCGCCCCCAGAATATTGCCCAGACTGCCAAACCCGATGACCGCGCCCGCAAGGGTTGCAAAAATCGCCGGCGGATAGATGCGCGCGAAAATATAGTAGGCGGCCATCAGCACTGGCGCACATCCCACCCCCAACAGCACCATCGCCACATGCAGATGCAGCGCATTTTGCGCCATCGCAAAGGCCAGCGCGCCGCCCGTCCCCCCAAGGCCCAGAACCAGCGCCGTGCTGCGGCGCGGCCCGAATCGGTCCAGCGCCCAGCCCACCGGCAATTGCATCAGCGCAAAGGCCAGAAACCACAGCCCCGATGACAGCGCCAGATCATCCGCGCTGACCCCCAGATCGGTTTGCAACATCCCCGCCAGCACCGCCAGAAACGAGCGGTAGAACTGGCTGAGAAGATACCCGACCACCAGAAAGAAAAGGCCAATTTTCATGCATCACGCCCGATTCTTGTGCAAACCAGATCTATGCCTAGTGAACCTGTGAAACATTTGCAATCCGCCAAGGGACCGCGCGCTGTGCTTGGCAGGGGTTAAGGCGCGCGCGCTATGGTGGCGCGATACTCATGTCAAAAAGGTTTGCGCAATGCCCACCCTTCCTGAATCTTCTGCCCGGTTGTCCTTGCCCTATATCCAGCCCGCGCAGGCCCAAAAACACGTCACCCATAACGAAGCGCTGCGCGTGCTGGATGTGGTGGTCCAGCTTTCGGTGGCCAGTCGCACGCTGACCCTGCCCCCCCTGACCGCGCTGAACGGCGCATGCTATCTGGTCCCTGCCGGTGCGGGGGGCGAATGGGCAGGACAGGCCGGGCAGATTGCGCTGCGCGATGGCGACATATGGGATTTCCTGTCCCCTGTCGCCGGCTGGCTGGCCATGGTGCTGGATGAAAGCCGCCTGTTGTTTTTTGACGGCGCACAATGGCGAGAGCCAGACGTGCTTGCCCCGGCGATTGACAGTCTGGGTATCCAGACCAGTGCCGATGCCACCAACCGGCTGGCCGTGGCAGGCGATGCAAGCCTGTTCACCCATACTGGCACCGGCCATCAGATGAAGATCAACAAGGCCGCGCCCGGCCAGACCGCAAGCGTACTGTTCCAGTCCGACTGGGCGGGGCGGGCAGAAATGGGGCTGGCGGGCAATGATGATTTCACCATCAAGACCAGCGCGGACGGCACCACATGGCAAGATGCGCTGCGTCTGGATACGGGCAGTGGTCTGGCCAGCGGGGGGGCCATCACCCAAACCCCTCAGGACGCCACAGCGGGGCGGTTGCTGAAAGTGGGGGACAGCGCGGGGTTGCTGGCGGCCACGCCACTTTTGCGCGTGCCGGTGGGGGGCAGTGCCAATGCGCTGGCGCTGACCAGCGGGGCGGGATTTGCAGCCCCCCTGCCCGACGGGCTGGACCTGCGCTTTCGCGCGACGGCCGCCAATACCGGCGCGGCCACGCTGGCGCTGGATTCCGGCCCCGCGCTGCCCTGTGTGACCCCCACAGGCGCGGCATTGCCTGCCGGTTTCATCCGCACTGATTGCGACACAATCGCGCGCCATCACGCGGGCCAATGGGTGCTGGAGCGCGCGCCCGAAACCGGCAGCACCGCAGATGGCCAGTATGAACGCCTGTCAAACGGGGTGCAGCGCGTCTGGGCCACACGCCCCACCCAAAGCAGCGCCGCGCCCACATCCTGGGCATTTCCCCTGCCCTTTGCCAGCGCGCCCCATGTGACCGCCAGCGCCCAAGGTGCCAGTTTCCATGCGGCCACCATCAGCACGCCCACAACAGGGGGCTGCCAGTTTGATGCATGGACCAGCGCGGGGGCGCGCGCAAACGGGGTCGGGGTTGCGCTGTCGGCCATCGGGCAATGGTATTGACCCGCGCAGCAAAACGGGGGCGCATGCGCCCCCGCCCCAACCTGCAACGCCCGCGCGCTGTTAAAGCGTGCCGCGTTCATCCGCAGTCACGCGACCCACTGTAACGGTAGGGTGTCGCGTGTCTTTTTGCGCAAAGCCGGTTTCCGCTTTTGCGCGATATGCCCTAATATCCGCGCTGTTCCAGCCAGTCGCGCATCCAGCTGATTTCCTGTTGCTGGGCAGCGATGACGTCGCGCGCCAGTTCTGCCACTTCGGGGTCTTGCCCGTATTGCAGCACGATTTCTGCCATTGCCACCGCCCCTTCATGGTGCGGGATCATGCCGCGAATGAAATCTGCATCCGCATCATTGGTGAACTCGATATCCATCGCCGCATGCATGGCGGCATTGGCCGCGATATAGGCAAGTGTCGCGTCGTTTGCGCCTTCGGGGGCGGGCGCCATCTGGTGGCCCGCATGAGTATCATGCGTAGTCTCGCCCGCGTGGGGTTCAGCACCGCCATGGCCACCATGCCCGCCATGCGCCATATGGCTGGACGCAAACCCGACCCCCGCCACCAATACGCCACCGGCAACAAAGGCCAGAAATCCTGTCACAAGGGGTGTTTTCCGCATTTTTCATATCCTCCGGTTTTCATTGGCCGCAAGGATTAGCACCCTCCATCAACTGGAAGGAAATACACGTCTGCGTGAAGGCTTAGTCACAGGCTTTCAGCGCCTGCGGCAAAACGCGGGCGAAGACCTGCAACTCCGCTTCGGGGGCGGCGCTGACGCGGATGCACCGATCCATCGGCGCAACTGCGGGCATGCGCACGAACACATCCCGCGCCATCAATTCGCGCAACAGGGCACGCGCGAAATTCCCGTCGCGCCCGCAATCCATGGTGACAAAATTCGTGGCCGATGGCAGCGCATGCAAGCCGTTATCTGCGGCGATATGCGCAAGATGTGCACGCGCCGCGCCAAGCTGTGCGCGCACCTGCGCCAGCCATGCCTGATCGCGCAGCGCCGCCAAAGCCCCCGCCTGCGCAATGCGCCCCATGCCGAAATGGTTGCGGACACGGTCGAACATGGCAATCAGCGGGGCCGCGCCAATCGCATAGCCCACCCGCAACCCCGCCAGCCCGTAGAGCTTGGAGAAGGTGCGCAGACGAATAACGCGCATATCATCGGGGTTCAGCGCGGGGGCGGTTCCGTCCGGGGCGGCATCAACATAGGCTTCGTCCAGCACCAACAGCGTGCCATCTGGCACAGCGTCAATCATGCGCTGGACAATGCGCGCGGAATGCCAGCTGCCCATCGGGTTGTCGGGGTTGCAGAAATACAGCAGTTTCGCGCCGGTTTCTTCCGCGCGCGTCAGCAGCGCTGCGGGGTCTTGATAATCATCGCGGTAAGGCACCTTATGCAGCACCCCGCCAAACCCCGCCACATGGTAATTGAAGGTCGGATAGGCCCCGTCCGAGGTGACGACCGCATCGCCCTTGTCGACCATCATACGCACCAGCAGGCCCAAAAGCCCGTCAATCCCTTCGCCTATGACAATGTTTTCCGCGCCTACCCCGTGATGGGCGGCCAGCGCGTGGCGCAGATCATGACATTCGCTGTCGCCATACATCCACACATCAGCGGCGGCAGCCTGCATGGCGGCCACGGCATGCGGGGACGGGCCAAAGCCGCTTTCATTGGCACCCAGCCGCGCAGCGAAGGGGCGGCCAGAGGCGCGCATATGGGCCTCTGGCCCGACAAAGGGGACAGTGGCGGGAAGCGATTTCAACAGGGCGGTGTAGCGTGGTTCATCCATACCCACAGGGATAGGCGAGCGGTTGCGCGGCGGCAAGGGGCAAGATCAGATGATCTGGCCATCCTCCATCCGGCTTAGGAACGCGCCGGCACCCGCCAGCACCTGTTGGCAATGCGCGTCATCCATCCGGTCCCATGTGCGATACATCTGTGCCATGCGCGGGTTTTTCGCAAAGCGGTCGCGGTGGCGGTCCAGAAAATGCCAATACAGCAGGTTGAACGGGCAGGCCCGCGCGCCGGTCTTGTCCTTGACCTTGTAGTGGCAGGATTTGCAGTAATCCGACATTCTGTCGATATAGGCCCCCGAACTGACATAGGGTTTGGAGCCCACCACCCCCCCATCGGCAAATTGCGACATCCCAAGGGTGTTTGGCGCTTCGACCCATTCATAGGCATCGGCATAGACGGCCAGATACCATTCATGCACCTGCGCCGGGTCCACCCCTGCCAGCAGTGCAAAATTGCCCGTCACCATCAGCCGCTGGATATGGTGCGCATAGGCCAGATCGCGTGTTTGCCCCACCGCATGGGACAGGCAGTTCATGCGCGTAGGCCCGCCCCAATACAACGCAGGCAGATCGCGGGTGTGATCCAGCGCGTTGCGCTGTGTATATTCCGGCCCTTCCAGAAAATAGATGCCGCGTATGAATTCGCGCCAGCCGATGATCTGGCGAATGAACCCTTCGACCGAATTCAGCGGTGCATGGCCGCGTCTATAGGCATCCTCCGCGCGCTGGCACACTTCCAGCGGGTGCAACAGGCCCACATTCAAATAAAGCCCGATGACCGCATGATACAGATACGGATCATCCGACAGCATCGCATCCTGATAGCTGCCGAAATCCGGCAAGGCATGGGTGATGAAATGATCCAGCGCGCGCAAGGCCCCGGCCCTGTCGGTGTGAAACGTGAACGGGCGCAACTGCCCGAAATTATCCGCGAAGCGGGCTTCCACCAACTCCAGCACATCCTCCACCACCGGATCGGACGGCGCAGCAGGCGGGGCTTGGCGGAACAGATCGCCACGCACGGGTTTGCGGTTGTCGTGGTCGAAATTCCACTTGCCGCCTTCGGGCTGGTCGCCATCCATCAACAACCCGGTTTTGCGGCGCATTTCACGATAAAAAAACTCCATCCGCAGGGATTTGCGGCCCTGCGCCCATTGGGCAAAGTCGTCATTGCTGCACAAGAAACGGGTATCGGGCAGCAGGGTCACATGCAGCGGCATGTCCTGCAGCGCCTGTATCAGCCGCCATTCCCCCGGCTGCGTGGCCAGCACCTGCCCCGCGCCGAATTCCTGTGCGCGGCGCAGCAGTTCGGCGGGAATGGACCCTGCGTTACCGGCATCATCCAGCCGCGTATAGGCCAGGTTCCAGCCCTGATCGCGCAAGGATTGCGCGAATTTGCGCATGGCGGCGAAAATGAAGGCAATCTTCTTGGGGTGATGGGGGACATAGCCCGCCTCGGTGCCGACTTCGGCCATGACAACCACATCGCGCGCCTTGTCGGCTTGGTGCAATGCCGAAAGCGTGTCGGATAACTGATCCCCCAGCACCAGAACCAGCCTCACCATGGGACAGGCTTTCGCGCGTAGTCAAAAAACTGGCCCGTGTCAGCGGGCGTCAGACTGTCCATGACCGCCAGCAGCCGTTGCGCGGCCTGATCGGGGGCAACAGCCGGGTGGCGGCCAAGGTATTTTTCCGTAAACGGCGTGGCCACAGTGCCCGGATGCAGCGCCACACAGGCGGCTTGCGGATGGCTGCGCGCCAGTTCCACTGCCGCGCCACGGACAATCTGGTTCAGCGCGGATTTGGCGGCGCGGTAACTGTGCCAGCCCCCCGCGCGATTATCGCCAATCGACCCCACGCGCGCCGACAGCGCCACCATAACCGAAGGTTCATCGCGCGCCAGCACCCCCAGCGCGTGTTTCATGACCAGCGCAGGCCCGATGGTGTTGACCGCAAATTGCGCGGCCATCGCCGCAGGGTCCAGCTGTTTCAGCGCCTTTTCAGGGCGGTGCCCGTCAATTTCCAGCGCGCCCGTGGCAATGACAATGCGCTGGAATGTGCCCGACAGCGCGCCCAGATGACGGGCCACCGACGCCTCTTGCGTGATGTCCAGCCCGTCGTGGCTGCGCGACAGGCCCGTGACGCGCCAGCCCTGCCCCTGCAAGGCCAAGGCAAGCGCGCCGCCAATTCCCCCCGATGCCCCGATCACCAATGCCCGTTTCATGGCCTGCGCCCCCTGTTGCCCATGGGCGCGCAGATAGGGCGGCGCGGGGTCAAGTCACGCCCGCACCAGCACTTCCGCCCATTTGCGCGCAATCGGGCCGACCATCACCGCCAACGGCACGGCAATGACCCATGCCACCGCCCATGCATAAAACCAGCGCGCGGCAAAGCCCGCGTCAAACCCGGTATTCACAAAAGTGATGAAGCCCGACATGATGACGGACATCATCGTTCCCATCAATAGCCCCGTTACAACACGCAGTTTCATATCTTCCCCTTCCTTGAAGTCACACATAATCATGTATGTGAATATGTGTGACTTCAAGGGGTGCGGGGCAGTTTCATCTGTGCGTTTCAGCCCAGTGCCGTGTTACACCGCGCACAGGTGCCGGGGTGTTTGTGATGGCCCACATCCGGGCTGATCTTCCAGCAGCGCTGGCATTTCTGCCCGTCTGCACGGTCAAACACCACGCCCACACCCTGCACTTCAGGCATGCGGAAGGCCTCGGCCGGGATGGGGTCTGGCGTCAGCGACAGCGCGGATGTGATGCAGATATCGGCAAAATCCACCGATTTCAGCGCCGCCATCACGGCCTCATCGCGCACATGCACCACAGGGGCCGCTTCCAGTGACGCGCCGATCACCTTGTCGCGGCGCTGCACCTCCAGGGCGGCAGTGACCACGCGGCGCGCCGCGCGAATGCCCGCCCATTTCTGCGCCAGGGCGTCATTGCGCCAATCTGCGGGCGTGTCGGGGAAGTCCTGCAAATGCACCGACGCGTCATCGCCGGAAAAACGCGACAGCCACACATCTTCCATGGTGAAGACCAGCACAGGGGCCAGCCATGTGGTCAGGCGGTGGAACAACAGGTCCAGCACGCTGCGCGCAGCACGGCGGCGGGGGCTGCCCTGCGCATCGCAATACAGCGCGTCCTTGCGGATGTCGAAATAGAACGCCGACAGGTCCGTGGTTGCAAAGGTAAACAGCTTCTGGAACACGCCCTGAAAATCATAGGCGGCATAGCCTTTGCGCACCTCGACATCCAGTTCGGCCAGCCGGTGCAGCACCCATTGCTCCAGTTCCGGCATCTCTGCGGGGGCCACGCGCTCGGCATCACTGAACCCGTCCAGATTGCCCAGCATGAAGCGCATGGTGTTGCGCAACCGGCGGTAACTGTCGGCCACCCCTTTCAGGATCTCTTTGCCGATGCGCAGATCAGCAGTGTAGTCGCTTTGCGCGACCCACAAGCGCAGGATATCCGCGCCATATTCGTCAATGATTTCCTGCGGGGCCACAGTATTGCCCAGCGATTTGGACATTTTCATGCCCTTTTCATCCAACGTGAAGCCATGCGTCAACACCCCGTGATAGGGCGCGCGCCCCTTGGTGGCGCAGGCTTGCAACATGGAGGAATGGAACCAGCCCCGGTGCTGGTCGGTCCCTTCCAGATACAGATCCGCAATCCCGTCCGCCGCGCCATCCTCGCGGTCACGCAGCACAAACGCATGGGTGGACCCGGAATCAAACCACACATCCAGCACATCGAACACCTGGCTATAGGCGTCAGGGTCGTGCAAGCCTTCCAGCATGCGCGCCTTGAACCCGTCCGTATACCAGATATCCGCGCCATGATCTTCAAACGCAGCCTTGATGCGGGCATTCACCGCCGCATCACGCAGCAGGAAATCCGCATCACCCGGTTTCGCGCCGGTTTTGACAAAACAGGTCAGCGGCACACCCCATGCACGTTGACGCGACAGCACCCAGTCGGGGCGCGCTTCAATCATGGAATACAGCCGGTTGCGCCCGGTCTGCGGCGTCCATTTCACCAGACGGTCAATGGATTCCAGCGCCCGCGCGCGGATGGTGTCGCCATGCGCGCCCATGCCGTCATCAAGCGGCTTGTCGATAGCCGCGAACCATTGCGCCGTGTTGCGATAGATCAGCGGCGCTTTGGACCGCCAGCTATGGGGGTAGCTGTGGCGCAGCTTGCCCTTGGCAAACAGCGCGCCCGCATAGGCCAGTTGCTTGATCACGGCGACATTCGCGCCGCCTTCCTTGCCATCAGGCTTGATGATGACCTCGCCCCCGAACAGCGGCAAGTCCGCGCGGTAGCTGCCATCTTCCAGCACATTATAGGTCATGGGCAGGCCATGTCTCAGCCCGATCTGATAGTCATCATCGCCATGGCTGGGGGCAGTATGCACAAACCCTGTGCCCGCCTCATCGGTCACATGGTCGCCGGGCAGCATGGGCACATCGAAATCCCACTCGCCCTGCGCGCCCTCAACCCCACGGAACGGGTGCGCAAGCACCAGCGCGCCAAGTTCCGCCGCCGACACAGCACGCTTACGCTCGGCCACCACCTTGGCCGCCCCCAACGCGCTTTGCGCCAGCGCATCCGCCAGCACCACCAACTCGCCGACATCCTCCTTGCCGCCCTCCAGCACCTGCGACACTTCATACAGCCCATAGTCAATGCCCGGCCCAAAACACACAGCGCGGTTTTGCGGGATGGTCCAGGGCGTCGTGGTCCAGATGACGACCGACACAGGTTTCATCTTGCCAAAAATACTCAATTCTTCGGCCGCATCCCCGAAATCCACCACGGGAAACTTCACCCAGATCGTGTGGCTGGTATGCTCGTGATACTCCACCTCCGCCTCGGCCAGCGCGGTTTTTTCCACCGGTGACCACATCACGGGTTTGGACCCCTGATAGAGCGTGCCGTTCATCAGCAGTTTCATGAACTCATCCGCGATCACGGCCTCGGCGTGGTAATCCATCGTCAGATAGGGCTTGTCCCATTTGCCAGTGATACCCAGACGCTTGAATTCCTCGCGCTGGATGTCGATCCAGCCTTCGGCAAAGCGGCGGCATTCCTGACGGAAATCAACAATCCCCACCTTGTCCTTGTCCAGCCCTGCGGCGCGGTATTGTTCTTCGATCTTCCATTCAATCGGCAGGCCGTGGCAATCCCAGCCCGGCACATAGCGCGCATCGCGCCCCAGCATCTGCTGGGACCGCACCACCATATCCTTCAGCACCTTGTTCAGCGCGTGGCCGATATGCAGGTGGCCATTGGCATAGGGGGGGCCGTCATGCAGGATAAACGGCTTGCGGCCCTGCGCGCCTTCGCGCAGCCGGTCATAGATGCCAAGCCGTTCCCAGCGGGCCAGCCAGTCGGGTTCGCGGGCGGGCAGGCCTGCGCGCATGGGAAAATCGGTCTGCGGCAGAAACAGCGTGTCTTTATAGTCGGGGGTGTCAGTCATTTTCGGATACCTTGCGAATTGGGGGAACATGCAGGCGCCAAAGGGAACCCGGCACTCCGGGCGCGTCAGAGTGCCGGGACGCTAATTCGCTGAATGATCCATGGTCCGAACATGGGCCGCCTTATAGGTGGCATGGCGCGCAGCGTCCAGAGGGCGAAATGCTTGATGCGCGCGCGAAGCTGCGCTAGCGCTGTGCAAAGCCCCGCTCTTTGGCCCGAACCATAAGGAAATACCCCCATGCTGATGCCCTTTCATTTCGCCTATCATGTGCGTGACCTTGACGAAGCGCGCGCCTTTTACGGCGGCGTTCTGGGCTGCGCGGAAGGGCGCAGCACCGATACATGGGTGGATTTCGATTTCTTCGGCCATCAGATCAGCCTGCATCTGGGCACGCCGTTTGCCAATGCCCCCACAGGCCGCGTGGGCGCGCATATGGTGCCCATGCCGCATTTCGGGCTGGTGCTGGATGTGGCGCGGTTTGCCGCCCTAGCAGACCGCCTGACACACGCGGGAGTTGAATTCATCCTGCCCCCCAGCCTGCGGTTCGAAGGGCAACCGGGCGAGCAATGGACGATGTTTTTCCGCGACCCGTCCGGCAACCCGATTGAGGTGAAGGGCTTTGCAGATACATCGGGTATTTTCGCGGCCTGAGTGTGTGGGGGGCGGAGCTGCGCTGAATTCCGGCCCGTGCAACGCAACTTGGGAATGCAATCAAAGGTTGAATCATCCGCACTGCCCCAACGGCGCGGGTTGACTCCGTATCTGGGCTGGTGTCCACTAATTGCATTGGGCCGCGCGGTTCCTCGCGGAATTCCAGCGCAACGTCCCAACGACACGCGACCTAAGATCGCAAATCCTTGGAGGTATGAATGAACAAGATTTTCACAGCAGGGGTGCTGACCGCAGGCGCGCTGATGGGCAGCGCCGCACTGGCACAACAGACCTTTATTTCCATCGGCACCGGCGGTGTGACGGGAGTTTACTATCCTGCGGGCGGGTCGATCTGCCGTTTGGTCAATGCGGGCCGCGCGGAACATGGCATTCGCTGCGGTGTGGAATCCACAGGCGGGTCGATTTTCAACATCAACGCGCTGCGCTCGGGCGAGTTGGAATTCGGTGTGGCGCAGTCGGACTGGCAGTTCCACGCCTTTAACGGCAGTTCCAGCTTTGAAGAAGATGGCCCGCATGAAGACCTGCGCGCCGTTTTCTCGTTGCACCCCGAACCCTTCACTGTGGTGGCACGCAGCGATTCCGGGATTGCCAGTTTCGATGATCTGGCTGGCAAGCGCGTCAATATCGGCAACCCCGGTTCGGGCCAGCGCGGCACAATGGAAGTGGTGATGGACGCCATGGGCTGGGACATGGACACATTCGCGGTGGTGTCCGAATTGCAGGCGGGCGAACAGGCACAGGCGATGTGCGACAACAATATCGACGCCATCGTCTATACTGTGGGCCACCCGTCGGGTGCCATTCAGGAAGCCACGACCGCCTGTGACACAGTGCTGGTCAATGCCGATAACGACACCATCCGCGCGCTGGTGGATGACCGCGACTATTACCGCATGGCCACCATTCCCGGTGGCATGTATCGCGGGTCCGACAATGATGTGACGACCTTCGGTGTGGGTGCCACCTTCGTGACATCGGCCAATGTCCCCGAAGATGTGGTGTATGAAGTGACCAAGGCCATCTTTGAAGGGATGGACACCTTCCGCGGGCTGCACCCTGCGTTTGAAAATCTGGTCCCCGAAGAAATGGTCAGCGACGGTCTGTCTGCGCCCCTGCATGACGGGGCTGCGCGCTATTTCCGTGAAGCGGGCCTGATCGACTAAGATCACGCCGGGGGCGGCCCTGATGTCGGGCCGCCCCTGCATTTGCCCCTCAGGGCCACCCGGACACCAAAATCCGGGGCATTTCCAAACGAAAAAGCATACATATTCAGGGGGTTTGGTCATGGCGGAACAGGAACGCAAATTCAGCGATTCCGAACTTCAGGATCTGGTTGCCAGCACGGATTCCGGCGCGCGCAATCCCAAAAACCGCGCTGTGGCCCTGCTGATTTCCGGCGTCGCGCTGGTGTGGTCGCTGTTCCAGCTGTGGATTGCCGACCCGCAATTCGCCCTTGCCCCCCAAATACCGGGGCTAAACATCATCGGGTCCGACCAGACACGCCCCTTGCACCTGACATTCGCGCTGTTTCTGGCATTTCTGGCCTATCCCGCGTTCAAATCCTCGCCGCGGGACCGTGTGCCGCTGTTTGACTGGGTGCTGGCGATACTGGCGTCGGGGGCGGCGTTCTATGTGTTCTGGTTCTCGCGCGAGATTTCCAACACCGCGCGGCAGGGCCGGTTGGAACAATGGCAACTGGACTGGAATATTCTGGGCTGGCAGATTGATGTCATCTATCCGCAAGTGATTATCGGGGCCATGGGGCTGGTGTTGCTGCTGGAAGCGTCACGCCGCGCGCTGGGGCCTGCGCTGACCATCGTGGGGGCCGTGTTTCTGGCCTATTCCTATTTCGGCACGGGCTGGCTGATACCGGAACTGATTGAGCATTCGGGCCGGTCCTTCAACGGGATTATCAACACCCAGTGGTATGACACCAATGTGGGCGTGTTCGGCATTCCGCTGGGGGTGTCGACCGCATTTGTGTTCCTGTTCGTGCTGTTCGGGTCGCTGCTGGACAAGGCGGGGGCGGGAAATTATTTCATCAAGATGGCGTTTGCGGGCCTTGGCCATTTGCGCGGCGGCCCTGCGAAGGCGGCTGTGGTCGGGTCTGGCGCGACAGGGCTGATTTCGGGCTCCTCCATCGCCAATGTGGTGACCACCGGCACATTCACCATACCGTTGATGAAGCGCGTGGGCTTTTCATCCGAGAAGGCGGGCGCGGTTGAAGTGTCCAGTTCCGTCAATGGCCAGATCATGCCGCCGGTGATGGGCGCTGCGGCGTTTCTGATGGTCGAATTCGTGGGCATTTCCTATCTGGAGGTGATCAAGCACGCCTTCATCCCGGCGGTGATTTCGTATATTGCGCTGATTTACATCGTGCATCTGGAAGCGCTGAAATCGGGCATGAAGGCGCTTGGCCCTTCGCGCAGCCTGACGCAGATGTTCCTGAAGGTGTTTGCGGGTTTCGTGATTGCAGGTGTGGGGTTTTATGCTGTGGTCGCGGGCGTGAACGGGCTGCGCGCTGTGGTGCCGGGCCTGTCGGGGATCATCACGCTGGCGGCGGTTATGGCCGTCTATCTGGGGGCGATCTATGTTGCGGCGCAACGCCCTGATCTGGAAATGGACGACCCCAACGCAGAAGACATCAAGATGCCGGTCATGAAGGATGTGGTGCCCACGGGCCTGCATTTCCTGTTGCCGATTGTCGTGTTGGTCTGGTTTTTGATGGTGGAACGCCAGTCACCTGCCAAATCCGCGTTTTTTGCAGTGGCGATGATGCTGTTCATCATCATCACGCAACGCCCGCTGAAGGCGCTGTTCCGCCGCTCAGGTGACATGATGGAACAGGCGCGTGCCGGGTTCAACGACCTGATTGAAGGGTTGATTGCAGGTGCGCGCAACATGATCGGCATTGGCGTGGCAACAGCTGCGGCCGGTATCATCGTGGGCACTGTCACCCGCACGCCCATTGGCACGGAACTGGCGGGGCTGGTGGAATTTCTGGCGCTTGGCAATCTGTTTTTGATGCTGCTGCTGGTGGGGGCGTTTTCGCTGATCTTGGGGCTGGGGCTGCCGACAACGGCGAATTACATCGTGGTATCGTCGCTGATGGCGTCTGTCGTGGTCAGCCTTGGGGCACAGGAAGGGTTGCTGATTCCGCTGATTGCCGCGCATCTGTTCGTGTTCTATTTCGGGCTGATGGCCGATGTGACCCCGCCTGTGGGGCTGGCCAGTTTCGCGGCCTCGGCGGTGTCGGGGGGCGATCCCATCCAGACAGGGTTTCAGGCGTTTTTCTACAGCCTGCGCACGCTGGCGCTGCCGTTTCTGTTTATCTATAACCCCACGCTAATTCTGTATGGCGTGGATCTGGGCACGACAGCGGGCATTTTGCAGGCCGCGTTCATTTTCGTGGTGGCGACAATTGCGATGTTGCTGTTTGCGGCGGCCACACAGGGCTATTTCCTTGCGCGGTCCAGATGGCATGAATCCGCCGCGCTGTTGCTGGTGGCGTTCACGCTGTTTGTGCCGAATTTCTGGCTGGACCGTGTGCAACCCGAATTCAACCGCCTGCCGGGCGCGGAATTTGAACAGGTCTTGCGTGACTTGCCGCCAGACAGCACCTTGCGCATTGAAATTGCGGGGCCGGATTTTGCCACAGGCCAGACGCGCAGCTTAACCTTGTCGCTGCCAGTGGATGATACGCCCCCTGACCAGCGCCTGGACGCCACCGGATTGTTGATTCTGCCCGCTGAAGATGGGGTTGCGCTGGATGAACCCATGTTCGGCACGCCCTATCAGACAGCGTTGCAGGATTTCGACTTCTACGCGCCTGATCCCGTGGAACTGGTCGCGGTGCTGCGCCCGGCGGACCGTTGGCCTGCGCAGCTGTTCTTCATTCCCGCGTTGCTGCTGCTTTTGGCGGTTATCCTGCTGCAGCGGCGCAGGCAGACGCAACCGGCCTTCTAGGGCCACATCACGAAGGGAACGCTGATGGCCATGAAGATTTTGCTGCCCATCGACATGTCGCAGCCTGCATCCTGGGTCAAACCCATGGGCGAGGCGCAGAAAATGCTGCGTGACGGGGGCGAATTGCACATTGTCAGTGTGTTGCCGGATTTCGGCCTGTCCATGGTGGGGGCGTTTTTCCAGAAAGGGTTTGAACAGGCCGCGCTTTTGCAATTCACCGAAGCGATGCGCAAATGGGTGCGCGCAAATGTGCCCGGGTCCATTGATGTGCATCCGCATGTGTTGCATGGCAATATTTACGATGAAATCCTGCGCGCGGCCGACAAGCTGGATGTGGATGTCATCATCATGGCCGCCCATCGGCCAGAGGCGCGCGACTATCTGCTTGGCCCCAATGCCGCGCGGGTGGTGCGCCATGCGAAGCAATCGGTCTATGTGGTGCGTGATTAGCGCAGGGTCAGGCGTTTTCGCCAGTTGCGCGATGGGCCTGAAGCTGCCCTTCGCCCTTGGACAAAGCCCGCGCTGTCGGCGGGCCGGGGTCTGCCGATCCGACGCCAGTGAAGTTCACTTTATGCACGCGGCATATTCCGACTTTCAAGGCTTGGCGTGTCACCAGAGGTATCGGCAGGCCGCGGGACGGCCCGCCGATAGTGCGGCGGCCTGCGGCCTTTGCTCCGCACCTTGGGCATCCCCCAATGTCCGCAACAGCCCAACGCCAACCGGCGCGCATTCGCTTTCCTGTCGCGCAAGCCGCGCGCGTCAAAACCCGAACAACGCCTTCGGGTCCAGTGCCTTGCGGATGAAGATGTCCCGGTCCCCCTCTGGCACCCAGCCCAGAACCTGACAGGCGCGGTCATTGGCGAAGGGCGACAGATGCGCGCGCGACCGCCAGTCGGCCAGCAAGGGACGCTCCAGCCCCTTGCGCTTGAGCGCATAGCGTTTCAGCGCATATTTCACCCAGTCCATGCCCCAGAACAGCGTCAGATTGCCCTTGGAAACAGCAATCCGCGTGCCCGTATGGGCGGCGATGGCGTCAAACCAGTCTTGCGCGGACAGCAGCGGCGCACCGACAAGGTTGAAGGATTGCCCGTCTATCCCGTCCTGTTGCGCCATCAGAACCAGCGCACGCGCCACATCCTCATTCAGCACGAAGGGCAGCGTGTTTCGCCCGTCCCCCCAGACCCGCACCGCCCCTGCCCCGTGCCAGCGGCCAATGCCCCAATGCTGCAACGGCCCGCCCGGCCCCACCACAATACCGGGGCGCGCGATCACCAGCGGCAATCCAGCATCCTTATGCAGCGCCATCAGCCGCGCTTCGCACAGCGCTTTTGACCGCGCATACAGGTTGCGGCGCGACATGTCGCCGAACTCTGTGCTCTCGGAAATTATGCGCCCGGGGCGGGATGCGTCATAGGATGCGATGGTGCCCGTATAGATGAACCTGCCCACCCCTGCCGCAATCGCAGCCTTGGCCAGATTTTCCGTGACGCCCACATCATTTTGCAAATACCCCTCCCATGTGGGTTCTTCCGCACGCGCAAGGTGATAGACACATTCCACCCCGGCCATGGCCTGTTGCAGCGCGTCCTTGTCCTGCACAGATGCGGACACCATGGTAACCCGCCCGTCCAGCCCCGCGAAGGGGTTGGTGCGCGCACGGCTTAACACGCCCACATGTTTGCCCTGTGTGGCAAGCTGGGCCACCAATTCACGGCCCACAAACCCCGTGCCGCCAATGACCAGCACTTGCGGCGCCTGCGCGGGCGCCGTGACAGCGGGCGCGGGCGCGGCGGGTTTGCGGGGCAATTGCGCGCTGACTTGCGCGACACTGTCCATGACCGCCACAGCGCTGTCCCCTGCAACGGCCTGTGGCACCGCGCCGCCCTGCGCGATGGCCCCGTAAAACGCGGCAAACACCCCCTCAAACCCCAGTGCATAGGGTTGACGCCGGTTCAGCGACCGGGCTTGTAGGGCAGCATTGCGCAGCCCTTCGCGCAGATGCCCGCCTGCCCGCGCCAGTTCGGCGCGCAAGGGGTTCAGCACGATATCGGACGCATTGGCCCGGTCAATCAGCAAGGTGTCATTGGCAAAATCCAGCCGCGCCGCGCCTGCGGACCCGCGCAGGGACACAGACCTGTCATCAGCCCCTTCGACCAGCGACACCGACAAGGTGATTTCGGTTTCCCCCGCACGCCCCTGCACGCACCAGCCCTGTGGCAGCGTCACGCCCGTGGGCAATGTCACAGGCCGCGACAGGCGCAGCGCGATGTCATCCATCGGCCCGAACAGATCCTGCGCGAAGGCGTGCAGATGCGGCCCCAGTTCCAGCATCAGGTTCTCAGCGCTTTGCAGCATCCACAACCCGAAGGGCCCTGTGCGCAGCGGTTGCAGCGGAAAATGCCAGTGAATGCGCGCCTGATCCACCCGCCCGATCAGCCCCTGATCCAGTGCTGCGCGCAACCGCCGGTAGGACGGCAGACCCAGAAAATTGTGATTGACCGCAATCTGGCGCTGTGCCGAATGGGCGGCGGCCACCATATTGCGCGCCGCAGTTGGGCTGGGCGCGAAGGGTTTTTCAACCAGCACATGCGCGCCCAGCGCCAGCGCCTGCAGCGCCAGCGGTTCATGCAGATGCGGCGGTGTCAGAATATGCACGGCATCGCAGCGACACGCGGACATCATGGCATCAAGGCTGTCAAAGGCGCGCACGCCATGGGCCAATGCCAGCCCCTGTGCAGCGCTTTGGGCAGGGTCGCACACCCCCACCAGCCGCACGCCCGGCACCTGCGCCAGCACATTTGCATGCCATTGCGCAATATAGCCTGCGCCCACCAGACCAACCGTCACTTCCCGCTGTGGCATTCTGCCCCCTGTGCTATCCGCTGATTCTGCGTCAGCGGGTTATCGGTATTCAATAATTCTGGCGTCACTGCGGCGAAATCTGCGCACCCAATAGGTTGCCATGCCGTAAAGATTGGCGAATTTGCACATCATCAACAGCGCCGCCGCACGGGCCGCGCGGCCTGCGGGCAGCCCTTGCGCCATGCAGCGCCGCCACAGCCGCGCCAGCGACAGCGCATAAAGCGCCACCACCAGCGCCACCAGCGGCAGCCAGACCAACAGGCCCAGCAGCGCCAGCACCGGCAGCACCCCCGCCCAGACCACCGCGCGCAGCCGCGATGCGCGCGCCGCGCCGGGGTGCAGCACCCCCAGTTCCGAAAAGCTGTGCCCTGCGCGGATCATGCGGCGGAACCAGCCCCGGAAGCTGAACAGTCCCACATCATGGCCCGACATCACGTCAGCCACGCACCATGTCTGCCAGCCTGCGGCACGCAGGCGCAAGAACAGCTCGTCATCCTCGGCGGCGATCATGCCATCCCGAAAGCCCCCCACCGCCGCAAAGGCCGCCGCGCGCCCCATGAACATGCCCAACCCGCCCGCAGCCGGACCGGGGGCCATTTTCCATTCCTGATCCGTCAGCCAATTATAGACCGAGGCATCTGGCGCGTCCTCGCGGTGGTGACCATGCACCAGCGCGGCTTGGGGGTGGTCTTGCAAAAACGCCAGCGCAGTTGCGGGCCAGTCGGGGGCAAGGATGCAATCGCCGTCAATGAAATGCACAAATTCGGCGCAGTCTGGCCCCAATGCGGCAAACCCTTCATTGCGCGCACGCGCCGCGCTGAAGGGGCGCGCAGGGTCAAGTTCCACGACCTGCGCCCCCGCCGCGCGCGCATGCGCAACACTGTTATCGACGGACCCGCTGTCGACATAGACAACATGTCGCGCATGGCGGGTTGCGCAGGCAAGCGAACGGATCAGGCGTTCGCCTTCGTTGCGGCCAATAAGGATGGCATCGAACTGACCTGCACTCATCACCTGCCCCGCGCGCGCTGCATCAAGCTATGGCAGCGGGTCTAGCATATTTCAGCCAAAGGTGAAGGCCGCTTTGGGGGCGGGCCAAAACTGCGTTTGCCAAAGGGCACAGCCCGCCGCGCTAAACGGCCCTGCCGCGCGCAATGCGGCTATAGGCTGGCGCGCGGGCAAGGTCGCGCATGGGCCTGCGGCGTGCGACGGCTTCCTTGGAGTGGTGCATGCCCTGCCGACGGGCAATGCGGATGAACCGCGCCAGAAGCGATGTGTCCATGCCGTGGCGCGGGGGGTCAATCAGGTGTCGTGTCATGCGTCCCTCCATAAGTTGCGTAGGCGTTGTATCATAGCACATCTGCGCCCCCGTGCCAAAGTAAAGGCCACGTCACCTTGACCTGCCCCATGCTTGGCGGTAGCGAACATCAAACCTGCAAGAGGAGCTGACATGTCCAACCCAACCCTGCTTATCCTGCCCGGAGACGGGATCGGTCCCGAAGTCATGGCCGAAGTGCGCAAGATTATCGACTGGTTCGGTGCCAAACGCGGCCTGGCCTTCGATGTGTCCGAAGATCTGGTCGGCGGGGCCGCCTATGACGCGCATGGAACGCCCTTGCATGATGACACAATGGCGCGCGCGCTGGCTGTGGATGCTGTGCTTCTGGGCGCAGTGGGCGGGCCGAAATATGACAACCTTGATTTCAGCGTCAAACCCGAACGCGGGCTGTTGCGGTTGCGCAAGGAAATGGACCTGTTTTCGAACCTGCGCCCCGCGCAATGTTTCGATGCGCTGGCCGATTTTTCGTCGCTGAAGAAGGATGTGGTCGCGGGCCTTGATATCATGATCGTGCGCGAACTGACATCTGGTGTGTATTTCGGCGAACCGCGCGGCATTTTTGAGGAAGGCAATGAACGCGTGGGCATCAATACCCAGCGCTACACCGAATCCGAGATTGCGCGCGTGGCAAGATCAGCGTTTGAACTGGCCATGCGCCGGGGCAAGAAACTGTGTTCCATGGAAAAAGCCAATGTCATGGAATCGGGCATTCTGTGGCGCGAGGTGGTCACCGAAGTGGCCAAGGATTACCCCGAAGTCGAGCTGTCACATATGTATGCAGATAACGGCGCCATGCAACTGGTGCGCTGGCCCAAACAGTTCGACGTGATTGTGACCGACAACCTGTTTGGCGACCTGCTGTCGGATTGTGCGGCCATGCTGACCGGCAGCCTTGGCATGTTGCCCTCGGCCAGCCTTGGCGCGCCTATGGCCAATGGCCGGCCCAAAGCGCTGTATGAACCCGTCCACGGGTCTGCCCCCGACATTGCCGGTCAGGCCAAGGCAAACCCGATTGCGTGCATCCTGAGTTTTGCCATGGCGCTGCGCTACAGCTTCGATCAGGGCAATGAAGCCGCGCGTCTGGAAGCCGCAATCCAGCAGGTTCTGGCCGATGGCGTGCGCACCGCCGACCTGATGGGGCCAGAAGGTGGCGTGCCAGTCACCACATCGGGCATGGGCGATGCGATTATCGCGGCGCTGGACGCAAGCCTGTAACACCCGTTTCGCATGTATAAAAAAACGCCCGCCAGACTATGGCGGGCGTTTTCTGTTTCACAGTCAACCGCTTATGGCAGCGCAGGAATTTCCAGCGCAGGCATTTCGCCCGTCAGCGCATGCATGAAGGCCACAAGGCTGTCCAACTCATCTGTGGTGAAATCCTGCCCCAGCATTTGCTGGCCCATCAGCTGCACGGCATCTTGCAGGTTCTCCACCGATCCGTTGTTGAAATACGGATAGGTTACAGCCACGTTGCGCAATGTGGGCGTGCGGAAGGCAAACCGATCCATCTCATCGCCGGTCACAATGAAGCGCCCTTCATCCGTGGAGCCCGGCAACTCGAACCGGTGGAAATTACTGTCGGTCAGCGCGGGGCCATTATGGCAGGCCACGCAGCCCGCATCGACAAACAGTTTCATCCCCTCGACCTGCTGGCCGGTCATCGCGCCCTCATCCCCGCGCAGATAGCGGTCAAAGGGCGAATTCGGCGTATTCAGTGTGCGTTCAAAGCTGGCAATCGCAAAAGCGATATTTTCAGCGCGGATCGGGTCCTCTTCGCCCGGGAAGGCGGCGGCGAAATGCTCATGGTAGATGTCAAATTCCTTCAGGCGCCGGATGGCGGCTTCCAGATCCATGTTCATCTCGATCTCGGCCTCGATCGGGCCAAGGGCCTGCCCTTCCAGATCAGGTTCGCGCCCGTCCCAGAATTGCGATCCCAAAAAGCCCGAGTTCAGCACTGTTGGCGTGTTGCGGTTGCCCACCTGACCATCATGGCCCACAGCGGTGGGAATACGGTCCGACCACCCCAGCGCGGGGTTGTGGCAGGTTGCGCAGCTGATCACACCCGACCCCGAAATACGGGGTTCAAAAAACAGCATTTTGCCCAGTTCGATCTTTTCAGGCGTCAGCGAATTATTCGCTGGAATCGGGGCAATCGCCGGAAGTGGTTCGAAAAAATCCAGATATTCGGCAACATCGCTGGCCTGCAGCGCACTTGCGCCCATCGCCAGAACCATCGCCGTTGCACTGGTGCGCATCATCAGTCTTGGGGTCATTTGATCCTCCATCTTCGGGCCATTACCCTGCTTAACTCTCGCGTGTCAGGGGTAAGATCACGCAAACGCGAGGATGCCGCCTTGATGCAGATCAAACTCTGGAATGATTACAGATCCAGGGGCAATTTTTTCCTCGCCCCAAAATCGCGCCCCCCCCCCCCCCAAGCGCCTCTTCTCGCATGTCACCTTTCTTGCCAATCCGCGAAAATCGAATACGGCATATCTTGCACTTCGCCATGTCTGCGGATACGAAGCAAAAACCGGATGGGTGGCCGAGTGGTTTAAGGCTCTGGTCTTGAAAACCAGCGTAGGTGAAAGCCTACCGTGGGTTCGAATCCCACCCCATCCGCCACTTTTCTGGCAATAAATCAAATAAAAACAACACATAAGACAATCGCCAAGGCGATTTTCTAAACTTTTGCTGCACATTCTTGTCCGTTTTGCTGCACATTTGGCGCTTGCGTTGGCGACCGGAATCAAGGCATGATCCGGCCATGAAATTCGTAAATCGAAACGGCCGTCTCCACTTTCGCAAGCGCGTGCCCAAGCGGTTCGCGGATATAGAACCACGCGAATATGTGTGGATCAGCTTGCACACGGACCTTGAAGATGTCGCCCGCCGAAAGGCCGGTGCGGTCTGGGAAGAAATGTTGGAAGCATGGGAAGCCAAGCTGCATGGCGATACCGATGATTATGATGCACGTCTTGCCGCGGCAAAGAGCCTCGCAGGCATCAGGGGGTTCCGGTATCTTCCGGCCGCACAGGTGGCGAAGCTGCCCAAGGCCGACTTCTATGCCAGGGCGATGGCAACCATGCGCAAGGACGGGTCTATTGATCCTGTAGAGGCAGAGGCCATCATGGGCGGCGTGCGCAAGCCCGAACTCACACTGTCGCAATGCCTCAAGGAATTCTGGAAGCTGGCAGATGACCGGATCATGGGCAAAAGCGAGGACCAGATCAGGCGCTGGCGCAATCCTCGCATCAAAGCCATCAACAATCTGATCAGTGTAATCGGTGATGTCGAAATCGCGGCGGTCAGCGCAGATGACATGCTCGATTTCCGTGAATGGTGGCTTGAGCGTATCAGGGATAAGGGCTTGACCGCCAACAGCGCAAACAAGGACATCATCCATATCGCGAATGTCCTGCGCACCGTGAACAAGATGAAGCGCCTTGGCCTTGATCTGCCATTGTCCGATTTGAGCATCAAGGAAGGCGATAAGAAAACGCGACCGGCATTCTCGGTGGAGTGGATCACCACAAAGATACTGGCCCCCGGCGCGCTGGACGGGCTGAACGCGGAAGCACGCGCGATTCTGTTGGGAATGGTGAATACCGGCTACAGGCCGAGCGAAGGTGCATCGCTTGGGCCAGATCAAATCCATCTGGATCATGCGGTTCCACATATCAGCATCGAGCCAGTGGGCAGGCAGTTGAAAAGCCAGTATGCGCGGCGCAAGATCCCGCTCTTGGGTGTCAGTCTGGAGGCGTTCAAGCTGTTTCCTGATGGGTTCCCGCGCTATCGTGATCGTGCGTCCTTATCAGCCACGGTGAACAAGTATCTGCGCGCCAATGGCCTCTTGGAAACCCCTGAACACAGCATGTATTCACTGCGGCATTCCTTTGAGGATCGCATGCTGGCAGCGGGAATAGATGAACGGGTGCGCCGCGATGTTTTTGGCCACCGATTGAACAGGGAACGCTATGGTGCCGGTGCCAGCCTTGAACTGGCGCGTGATCTGATCAAGCCTCTGGCGCTGTAATCACGCACCTGCTTTGGATATGGCCGCCTGAAGCGCCAACGCGGCCTTGTCACATGCCTTTGCACGGCTATGGCAGCCCTGATCCCTGAATGTGTCTGCACTATACTCAAGGCGGGTCTGCGCTTCGCGCGCGGCGCGCAGGGCATCGCATGCCAAGCGGCGCATGCCAAGCGGCGCAGGAACGGGCTGTGTGTGGGTGTCGGGTTGGCGATCAGTGCACGTGCGCTTTGCAAAGTCATACCAGCCTGACGGGCCGCAAGAATTCGAGATGCCATAACAGTTCCTTTCTGTTGAATTTTGTTCCGGACCGATTGCGCATGCGCGATCCCTACGGTTAGCCGTCGCCGTCGCCGTCGCCGTCGCCGTAGCCGTCGCCGTCGCCGTAGCCGTTGCGCTTCGCTTCTGCCTGATCCACGTATCGCTGCTCTTCTTCACTCAGCAGCTTGCGGATATGACTTGCGGGCATCGCTGCACTCACGCGCCTGGCGATACGTCTCAGGGTGGCATAGGCGCCTGACACGCAGGCACCGCTCCTGATAATATCGTCAATGGTGAGCAGCGGATCATCGGGCTTCACGCCGCCTGCCATTTGGCCCAAGCCTCTGGCGTGATGTGAAATACAGCGGTGATGTCATGCAGCACCGGGATATCTGCGGGCGCGCTGATCCTGCTTTTTGCCGTCGGGCCCGTTTCACACAGCTCCATGAGGCCGCGCGTGGTGCCCCAGTAAATGGCCATGCGCGCGCTGTTCAGTGCCATGGTGCTGGCTGTCAGGTCCTGATCGCCCGGCACCAGACCGGCAAATACGCCGCGGTGCTTGGTCGTGATCATGACGGGGATGTTGGATTTCGGTGTCGTTGACATGGTGATTCCTTCTGGTTGGATATGGGTCAGCATGATGCGGATCGCGGCCAGCTGGTCGGGGGTGTTCGCAAACAGCAGCGCATGCAGGGCTTTGGAGATCTGGTGCAGGTGGATTGCGCGCGGGTCGGCGGAATGGTCGGCGCGGCTGGCCGCTTCATTCGTGCCGCGCATGGCGTAAGTGATCGCGCGGTCCACAGTCGGGTTGTGCATGATGCCTGCCATCACGCAGCACCTTGCGGCGGGGTGACAGCGCTGAAGGGCGCGCGCGGGCACCATGGGGTGCGCGGCAAGCGCAAGGCGCAGCGCCATGCACTGGTCCGCGTGTTGCGCCAGTGCGCGTTCGAGTTGTTGGATGTAGCCGGTCATGCGCGGTCCTCGGAGTGGTTGGGCATTTTTTGTTCCTTCATTTCGGGAAAACCGCTGTTCCATCAAAGCGGCGATACGGTATCTTCTTTTTGGTCTGCTGGATGCCCAGATGGCTTTTGCGAACCCGCGCGATCTTGGCCTTGCGCTTCACGTCTTGCTTGGTCTTGGCTTTGTGCGGCTCGGCCAGAACGGGCTGCAAATTGCTCTCACGGTTTTCGCCACCGTTGATGATCGCGATCTTGTGGTCGCACTCCCACTTATCGCCAGGGCCTATCTTGCGCCCTGACTCCGCACACCTGCCGCCATGATCCTCAAAAACACGCAGCTTTACCCGTGCCGGTATGGGGGTGTCGTCGCTCTTTCCAATCCACTCATCGACCTTGCGCATTCCATTCACCCCTGCGATTTCTGATAGAAACTCGGTCCACCGGGCTTGCCCGCGACTTTTTGCACCTGCCCGCGCGCCACCATGTCTGACAGCGCATAGCCAACTTTCGCCCGCTCAACCCCAAGCTCATTGGCCATATCGGTCGCGGTGTAGACCCGTTCGGGGTCCATTTTCTCGATGATCCTGGACGCCATGCTTCCGGGCCTGAACTTGCCTTTCATCGAGGTGGCGGATGCAGTGAACCGCAAGCTAATGTGCCGGCCGCTTTCCCTGCCGACAGACACGGCCATAGCGCGGGCAATCATGTCTTGGTGTCGCGATGCGAAGTCGTGGTCTTTGAACACAGGAATATTCATTTGGTCATTCACTCCTTGCGATACTGTCTGTTTCTGGGTTCAGCCCGTTGAATGACGCCAGTGCGTCAGGCATTTCTATTTTCATGACATGGCAGCGCATGACCTGCCCGACCTGCCGGTAGGCTTCATCGATGATCCTGACCCTTTGCTTGGGCACCAGAAACGAACTGACGCGCGGGTGGTGCTGGATCGGCGATAACTCGATAGCCCGCCCGCTGGGCGTGTAGCCCTTGCAGATCAGTTCATATGTGCTGCACTTTTCGCTGCTCATGCGGCCCTGCCCCGCTTTTCAAGGTGCGCGCGCGCCAATGTCACCGGGTCGCCAGAGGCAAGCGCTTCCTGCTCGGCAAAGTCCTCATCAATGCGCTCGAAGATCGGGAAGAATTCGGGGTTCTGTATGGCCAGCGCCGCATAGCCTGACCGCAACGCCCTCATCGTTTGAAGGTCAACCTGCACGATCGCGCCCTTTCTTTTCATCGCGCGCGCGCGAATAGGCCAAACTCATCGCCTGAAGGTGGTTTGCGATGAACTTCAGTTCACAAAACTGGCAGCATTTGGGGCGGTTCGGGGCGTCAACCATCATCATCGCCGCGGTATCCACCAACAGTTTGATAGCGCCCATGTTGTCATGATCCTCGTCAGGGTATTGGCCCTTGGTGATGGCCAGCGCCATATCGGCAATCTTCTGTTCTGCACCCTCCTCACGCAGTTGCTGCGATACGATCGAAAGCGCTTTGATTTTGTCATCACTCAAGGGCATTTTGCCGCTCCTTATGCTGCACATGCGCGCCGGATTGCCCCGGCGCGCGGGGTTGGTCAGATCATGCCAAGCGCGGCTTTATACAGGTCCAGAACCGCTTCTTCCTCGGCGATGTCGTCGGGCGCGCGTTTCCGCATCGCGATGATTTTGCGCAAAACCTTGGTGTCGTAGCCACGCCCCTTGGCTTCTGCCATCACTTCTTTCTGCTGATCGGCAATGTCCTTCTTTTCAGCGTCCAGATGCTCAAACCGTTCGATGAACTGGCGCAACTCGTCGGCAGTGACATTGTATGCGTCATTGCGGACAGCCTGATCTTCCGGCGTTTCCTTCATCGGCACGCGGCCCTCCTTTGCCGCGCGCGCGGCCTTGAATTGCTCGTTTGAAAAGGTGATTGAGTTGCCGATACGCATAGACGCGATGTTGCTCATGCGCGCGAAAGATGGGTCCAGCTTTTCAATCGGCGCGATTACTTGCCTGATGTATTTTGACCTATCGTTTGCCGCTGAGATTTCATCCCAGACAGCTACCAGATGATGCCAGTAGGCGTTGACATCGGCCATTTCACCCAGCCGCGCACGGAATTCCGGAACAGCTTCCAGAAGCGCCTCGCAACGCCCGAAATCATCCGCATCATGCGGGTAGTCTCCGGTCTGCTGGCCGAAACCGCCCAGACGTGCAGCAATGGCTTTTGCTGATGCCCCGCGAACCCCAGCCTCTAAATATTCCTGCACGCTGTCATCAAGCACGGCACTTCTCCTTTTCTGGTGTGGTGATTACTTCTTGGCGTCGATTGCGGCGCGAACCCTCGCCGCCAGTTTCTTCAGCGCTGGCGTTCCCTCCATCTGCGTGATTTGGTCGCCATACATTTCCTCGACCTCATCAGGGCTGGAATCCTTGACTTCATCGATGATCATGTCGGCCAGAGCTTCCCAGCGCTCCAGATCAACTTCTGGCGCGTCTTCATCGCCACCCAAGGGGAGCTGCCCGTCAAATGATGGCTCCACTTTCTTATGACGTGACGGGCGTTCCTGCTCTTGATCAGGTCTTGACTGGGTGGTGCGCTTTTCAGCTTCGGTAGGCTTTTCGGCCTTGTTTTGCTGGGGCTTGGGCGCGGTGCTTTCTTGATCGGTTCTTGATTGCTCGATGGCCTGTTCGTCAGCCTCGCCCTCGATATAATCATCCTCAATCGGGGCAATGCCTGCGCTTGGGTCCATAGCAAAGGCCCGATAGTCTGCCTTGCTGTCATCAACTGTCATCGCGTCCATGAACTCGACGGAAAGCGGCAGATACTTGGCAAGCGCGCGGATGGCGGTTTTCTTCGCCATTTCATCTTCATGCTTCAGCCATGGTGAATCTGCGGTTTTCTTGAACTTCACAGCAGACTGCCAGCCCTGCGAACCGTCACGGATTTTCATCACATGCGCCCAAGGAAGCACCACATAGGCATGGCCACCATCCTTGAATTTGGCAATGGCATAGGCATGCAGCTTGGCCCCCTCCATGGGGCCGGGACGATGGCGCAAGCGCGCTTCCGTGCCTTCCTCATATTCCCACAACTCATCATCGGAATAGTGGATATTGGCCGACAGGCTGGTGATATGACCGGAACGGCGCGCAAGATCGATCAGGCCCTTGTAGCCGACGATCAACTGCACATCGGTTCTGACAACCTCCCACTTTCCGGTCCTGTCATTCTTCTCCTTCTTGTCGAAAGGGATCAGATAAGCGTGCCCCAAGATCGTATTTGGCTCTAGACCAAGAGATGCACACTGCATGAGCGCCCCAAGGAATGACATCGGCTCGCATTGTTGCAGCTTTGGTGTCGTGCGGATCGCATTGGCAACCACCCGCATCATGCGTTCAGGGTTCATGTGCTTGGCGGCTACTGCCGAAAGCTGGTCACGCGCAGCGGTGTTTGAAAGAAGCTCACGCACCTGCTGGACTTGGCGAAGCGGTTTCGTGCTGACAATCGCGCTCATGCCGCGCCCTCCTTCGTGTAGATATCGACCCCGGCCAAAGCCTTATTGGCCTCGGTGATGTTGCCGGAACGAACAGCGGCAGTGGCCAGACGTTCCAGAAGCTCATCAACCGCCGGATCGTTCTGGAAATACATAAAGCACGCGCGCTTGTTGGTGACGCGGGCATGCTTGGTGGTGCGCAGGCTCATCTTGCGCCCGCCGCCGGTCGCGGAGCCGGCCTGCGCCTTGACGGGCTTGGCGGCCTGTTTCTCGGCCTTCTGCGCGGCTTTCAGTGCTTCCTCGGCCTCGACCTGCCCGCTGATGTCATTGCGGGCTGCGGCCTCCTGTGCGGCCTTCTGGGCGGCTTCACGCTCGGCACGGGCCTTTGCCTCGGCCTCGGCACGTTCCTTGGCGATGCGGGCATTCTCGCGCGCCAGCCAGTCGGCCTGCATCGCCTTCATGGACTTGCCCAGCTTATCCAGTTTTGCAGTCAACGGCGTGTAAGCGTCCTGCACCATCTGGCCCAGATCGTCCCACGGTTTCTTGGCCTCTTTCCGCGCCTCATCGACACGCTTGAAAAGGCCGCGCGCACCGGTCACAAAATCGGTCAGGCGTTCGGATTGCTCCGCGCTCTGGACCTGCTTGATGTCCAGCCACTTGCCAGCGGCATCGCAGAACACGGCAACATGGGCGGAAAGTTCCGCATGCTTGTCTGGGCTGAAGGCGACAAGCTCTTGATCGCCGCCGCCAGTCTTGGCTACAGCGGCCTTCTGCGCCCGCTCGATTTGTTCCGGTGTCGCCTCCCCCGGCAGGACAGGCATTACAATCGCCTCCGGCGGATTGTTGTGATCTTTCGGGGGCAGTCCTGTTTGATCATTCATTGGTTTCGTCTCCTTGGGTTTACTGTTCAATCAGCGGGTTTTCCTCGACCGCGTCTTTACCGTTGAGCCTGTCAACTTCGGCCTTAGCTTGGGCGCGGTCATGAAACTTGGTGATCCCGCCCTTCGCGCCAACGCGCGCTTTGTTGTTTTGGCGATCCTCAACGGTCCAGAATTTGCGACCGTTCGGCCATGTGCTTTGATGCGCTTTCCAACCCACAGCATCACTCCGTGCAGGAATAGGATTGCGGGCACGCTGTGCGACCTACGCACTGACCCTTGCGGTAACAAAAGGCGGGCGTCTTACCGTGAACTGGGTGATCGTGCTGCCAGATCATCCCCGCGACTGGGTAAGGGTTCGTCTTGACCGTTTCGCCTTTTTCCGGCGAATACTTGTGGTTAGGTTCCAACTCGACTGTCTTGCCCGTGATGTGTTCGGCAATCTTCACAGCATCGTATGCGCTTTGGCCTTCGCAATAGCCTGTGCTGCCATCGGTGAATTTAAGCCAGTAGGTTTGCAATATTCTCACTCCGGTAGGATTGGGATGGATACAAGATCCACCTTGGCCATGCTGGCCTGCATTTCGGGGATCAGGTTGCGGCGGTGAAGCAGCCGATTGTAGTCATCACGACTTATCGGCTCTAAATAAGTCCAAGCTGTTGCGGCATTTCTCGGCATGCCATCAATTTCACATCTGTATTCTTCTGGCTCAGACAATTCCCCTGTTGTTAGGTCAATTTCTCTGTGCAGCCATATTCTTGCCGCAACGAAAGGTCCGCCTTTTACAAGGCGTGTGCGGTAGTAACCGCACTCTGGTAAGCCATCGTGACGCGGGGGGGCTTCGCCTGCGATTGCAGACTTCCACCATGCAAAAGCAACGCTGGGCGGGGTTGGCATTCGCATAGCCATCACTCGAACCTCGCAAATTCGCCGTGTAGCTTAGACGCCGCACAGCAATAAGCGGCATGAGCTTCTTCTGCGTTCTGAAAGTATCCAAGGTGCTTTTTTTTGCCCTCAATGTGTATCGAGGCGGCATATTTTTTGGCGTTCGCGTTCCACTGAACGCCTTTGATGCTAGACTTATTGTCGCGCCTGACGCGCGTATTGCTTATATTTTGACTTCGACTCGCCGGACGCAAATTGTTCCGCCGATTGTTTAGGCCATTCATGTCCTTATGATCGACTTCCTTTCCGGCTTTTGCTGAGCAGATAACTCGATGCATATAGTATATTTCCTGAACTCCCCCCTTTCTGGTTTTCCTATATGCATAGGCCGTTTCGCCACTCTCTTTCGCTGTCCAATTATACCCCTCAACCAAAGGCACATCTGCTGCATCTATGATGGCTTCATACCCTTTGGTGAGAGGCACATAGGCCACATCGCCATCAATGCGGATCGGGCGAATATCCTTGACCATCATGCCACCCCCGCCTGTGCTGGCACCGAACGGCGTGATCTGAACACTGGCGCGGGCCGCTCAAAGCCATCCGCCATATCCATCGTTTCACCGGCCAGTTCGCGCAGGCGCGCGGCACGATGGTCGCCCGATTTACTCGCTGAACGGGATGCAATAAACGCGGCATTTGCCAGCGCGACGATATCATCATCGACCCCAGCCATCACCACGGCGCCCCAGCAAGGGGATCGGCCAGAACTGCGGCGGAACCCAGAGATAGGTTCAACACCAACAGCGCCAGAAGCGATGTCGCAATCGCGATCGCGGCCAGCGCACAAAGCCATAAGCACCACTGCACAACACCGGGCAAGTCGTCCCATGTCATCGGCTGGATGCGGCCTTGGTGGGTTTCAAAATCTTCCGCCAGTCGGGCGGCCCTGTCATCGGGGCGATCAAGCATTGCGTGCCTCCATTATCGAATGAAGGCATTAGTCGCACATAGCGACAAATCATGTCAATAGAAAATGTCGATTATAGCGACAGTCTTACTCCATGGCAGACCAGACCATTAAAATGAATTATAATTGTATAGACTGAACCTCGATAGAAAACAAAAACTTGGCCCCTACGGTTGCTGTCCTGAAGTGGTGCAATAAGGGTGCCGTTCTCTAATGCGTTGATGCATTCGCGCGCGCTGGGACTGAATTTTTCTCCCTCTATCACGGTATGATCGTCAGCACTCGCGACAGCGGACGCAAAGATACCGGCGAAGATCAATCCAGCCGCTCTACCAAGTCTTCTGGAAGTGACATTCGGACGCGGGCCGCCCACTTCACCCTTTGATCCCACGCCGATTCGGATGTCGGGTTTAACGATACCAAATTGAACAGCCCCGGCTCTGATCCTCGTTTTAGCAGCTTCACCCACGCGTTCCCCTCCGAATCCTCAATGATACAGGTGCGCCCTATGTCTTCATCGAGCACCCCTTCATGTGCGTGCCTTGTAAAGAATAGAACGCTTCCTGAAGAAAATGCTGGCATCATGGAATCGCCGACCACTTCGACTGCGGCTATATTGTGAACGGGAAGTTGCGGCGGGCACGCCACATGGAACAACCCCGAACCTTTTTCAAAGCCATCTACCAACGGAATCCGCGCGCCCGCGCCTACACGTCCAGCAACAGCTATCGGGACCGGCTCCCTGTCAATTAAATCTTCAACACGAACAGAAAGTGCCCTCGCCACCTGATCGAGCCTGTTGGCATTGATGGTTTTTGCACCCAACTCCAACTCATTTAGGTATGAGCGAGATATTCCCGCTGTGGTCGCGAGTTGTTCGAGCGTCAGGCCCATCGCCTGCCTGATTTTTCTGATTCTCAACTTCATGGCAAAGCTCTACACAAATGCCAAATTTCCCGCTGTCGAAAATAACGACATTGGGTCTTGATCTTATTATCGCTATTTGCGACATTGCGTTCATGATGACGCTCACAGACTACATACGCAAGCGCGAGTTGCGCCAAGAAGATGCAGCGAATGAGATCGGTATCTCGCGCTCGTATCTTTCCGAAATAATGTCGCGCGCCAAGCAACCGGGGCGCGATACAATCAAAAAGATCGACACCTGGTCGAATGGAGAGGTTCCGCCTGCCGTATGGTTTTTGCCCGTTGAGCAGCAAAATAGGCAGCAACGAAAAGGGGCTGCTTAATGTCATGTCTGCCTCCGCATAAGTTGCAGGCCCACGATGCCACTATTGAAGGTGGCGGGTCATCCGGCGTTGGTGGCGGCGTGTTCGCCGGATTGCCCGCCGACCCGATGGCATACCGGCGGCAGTTCCGCGACAAGTGGGGCGATTTCCTGCATGCGCACTTCCAGTCACACTTGCATGTCGCGCTGTTTTTCTCAGTCGATGAGCGCACCAGTCGAAACTGGTGGAATTACGTCACCGAACCAAAGGGCTGGGCGGTCAACTATGCCCGCGACACGATACCAGGGGCCAAGCAAGCGCTGAGGCTGGCCGCATGAAGCCCCTGTCACACCCTCCCGTGGCAGGGCCAGCCGTGGCCGCTTCCTCCTCCCAGCGGTCACGGCACATCATCAACATAAGTGGCGGCAAAGACAGCGCAGCAGTCGCGCTGATTGCCGCAGATCGCGGACAGGCCTTCGATCTATGGATGGCGGACACCGGCAACGAAAATCAGATAACTTGGGATTACGCGCACTATCTGGCCGATTTTCTAGGCAAGGAACTGAACATTGCGCGCGCTGATTTTTCCGAGCAGATTGCCAAAAAACGCAAATATGTTGCTGAAAAGTGGCCCGAAGATGGTGTCCCAGAAACCATTGTTGCGCGCGCATTGGATATCTTGCAGCCGACCGGAAACCCCTTTCTTGACTTGTGCATCTGGAAGGGGCGCTTCCCCAGTCGCCGCGCACAGTTTTGCACCGAGTTCCTTAAAGCGCGCGCCATGGCTGATGCCGTGGTTGATCCAGCGCTTGAGTGCGGGAGAGTGGTGCAGTGGCTCGGCGTGCGGCGCGATGAGAGCCTAAACCGCCGCACCGCGCCCATGTTTCAGCGCGTGCGCCGGTCGGATAAGCCGCATGACATCCTGTTGTTTCGACCAATCATCCACTGGACCGCCGAAAATGTTTTCGCATGGGCGGCACATAGGGGATTGAGGCCAAATCCGCTATACCTTCAAGGTTTTGGTCGGGTCGGCTGTTTCCCGTGCATCAATGCGAACAAGGCCGAACTGGCGCTAATCGGGCGCATGTATTCTGAAGTCATCGAGAAGCTGGCGCAATGGGAATGGATTGTGAAGCAGGCCTCAAAGAGGGGTGCGGCCACGTTCTTCGCCTCCGATCTGACCCCAGAGGGCGCAACTATGGGGAGAAGGATCAAGAAACTGCCCACAGATGAGCGCCCCGCCGCGATTGCCGCCGCGAATTGGCCGAATGCTCATAGGGTTTTCGATTGGGCAAAGACCACGAGGGGCGGGCGTCAGTATGACCTGCTCTCAAGCGCAGAGGATGAATTTTCGTGCTCATCGCAATATGGGCTGTGCGAATGATGGCCCGCGTCATAACCCCACACCAGACCCCGCGCGCGGCGGGTTATCCGCGCAACTGCCCTGTTGGAAACTGGCGGGCTGTCATGGCCCGCCCCTTTTCGAGGGTAACACCATGAAGACAAGGCCATACCCAAGCATAAATGAATTGCTTGAAAGGTTTGAAATCGCCCCAGATGGCACCACCCTGCTATGGCGAAAACCAAAGACATCGCGGTTCAAAGGCGTGCCTGTCGGGTTGACGATTACACAAAAAGGCTATGCGAGAATCATGTGGGGGCGCAGGCCTCTGTTTTTACATCGCGTCCTTTGGAAAATGAGGGCTGGCGAAGATGCGTCAGGATTCATTGACCATATCAATGGTGACAAGATGGACAATCGCCAATGCAATCTTCGCATCAACGAGGGAAGCGGAAACTGGCGAAACACCAAGCCGCGAGGTGGGGCCAGCAAATTCAAAGGTGTGTATGTCGCGAAGTGCAAATCTAAATGGGGGTCTCGAATAAAGGTCAACAAAAAGACAATCCATCTCGGAACATACGAAAACGAAGTGGACGCGGCAAAGGCTTACGATATCGCCGCAAAGAAATATCATGGCGCGTTTTGCTCGACCAATGAAGCCCTTGGACTTTATTGGTCATGCTGAGCGCGGCACATATGCTCCGCCTCGCATTTTGGAAGGTCTGCGCTCCTACGCAGTTCCGGCCCGCGCTCTACCCCCACATCAAAAGGATTTTGACATGAAGCGTCTTGGCATTTCATCGGCAGTTTTGCCTTTACTCGCATCCGTATTTGGATCGCTCGGGGTGGCCGAGGTCGCGCCGCGCGAGGCATTGCGCCTTACATCGCCCCCATCGCCCCCATCGCCCCCCAGAACGCGGACTAACAGAACCCCAACCCCCGCCAACATTCGCGCCGCTGATCTGGTCAGGCGGCGCAGGAAGGCGCACGCAAACCGCCTTGCAGGGCTGCCCTACGAAAAGGGGCTTTGACGCCTCAATACAGCGCGCAAAGCGCTTTTTCGATCCGGTCCCCGCGAATAAAAAAGGCACACATTATGCAGGACATGTTGTTCAGCTTTCCCGCGCAACCCCGCCGGATTGATCCCCGCCCCATGATAGTCGACAGCTTCGCCGGTGGCGGTGGCGCGTCGACAGGCATAGAACTGGCGCTGCATCGCAGCCCCGATGTAGCGATTAACCACGACCCCGCTGCCCTGTCCATGCATGCAGCGAACCACCCGACCACATTGCACCTGGCGAATTCGGTCTATTCGATCGACCCCGAAGAAGTTTGCCGTGGGCGCAAGGTCGGGCTGGCGTGGTTCAGCCCTGACTGCAAGCACCACAGCAAAGCCAAGGGCGGCAAGCCGGTCGAGAAGAACATCAGGGATCTTGCTTGGGTGGTTGTTCACTGGGCCGAACGTGTCGCGCCCGATGTCATCATGCTCGAAAACGTCGAGGAATTTCAGGACTGGGGGCCGCTGACCGCTGATCACAAGCCCGATCCGGCCCACAAGGGTGACACGTTCCGTGAATGGGTAAAGCGCTTGCGCCGCCTTGGCTATAAGGTCGAATGGCGCATCCTGCGCGCCTGCGACTATGGTGCACCAACCATCCGCAAGCGGCTGTTCATCATCGCCCGCCGCGATGGCCTGCCAATCATCTGGCCAACGCCCACACATGCAGCACCTGATAGCGCCGAAGTGGATGCCGGCACACGGCTGCCATGGCGCACGGCTGCGGAAATCATCGACTGGTCACTACCCTGCCCGTCCATCTTTGACAGCAGCGCGGAAATCATGGCCAAGCACGGCCTGCGCGCTGTCCGACCCTTGAAGGGCGCAACCCTGCGCCGCATCGCGCGCGGCGTCATGCGCTATGTGATCGAGGCGAAACAGCCTTTCATTGTCGGCTGTGGTGGCAGGATGGGGCAAAGCCCCGAACGCCCCACGACAAAGCCCTTACAGACCCTGACAACAAAGGCTGATAGCTGTTTGGTTGTGCCCACGCTGGTCAGCTACTATGGCGACGGTGAAGGCGGCCTACAGCGCGCTCAGACGCTTGACGCGCCAATTACCACGGTGACCACTGCCAACCGGCACGCTCTCATTGCGCCCCACCTGATGACCATGCGCAACGCAGGCAAGCCCTTCACGGCGGCGGATGAGCCGACCCATACCATCACCGCAGGCGGCGCGCATATGATGGCTGTCAGCGCCTTTCTGGCCCAGCACAATGCAGGTCCGCGCATGGGGTCCAATGCAGGACGCTCCGCCACAGCGCCGGTCAGCACTTTGACGACACGCGGGACACAGCAGCAGGTTGTGGCCGCATCCCTTCTAAGCATGCACGGCAAGACGCGGCGTGATGTGGGCATTGATACACCCCACCCGACACTATGCGCTGGCGGCCAGCACAGCGCCCTGATTGCGACATTCTTACAGAAATACTACGGCCAAGGCATCGGGCAGGACGTGTCCGACCCACTGCACACGCTGGCAACACGCGACACCTTTGGTCTGGTCACGGTCGAAATCAACGGCCAGACATATGCCATCACAGATATTGGCATGCGCATGCTGACCCCGCGCGAACAATTCCGCGCACAGGGCTTTGACGACAGCTACATCATCGATCGCGGCCATGACGACCGCGTGATGACCAAGACAGAACAGACCCGCATGTGCGGGAATTCAGTCTGCCCGCCACTGGCGCAGGCCCTTGTCGCCGCGAACTGCGCGCATCTGGCAGTTGAACCGGTGATGGATGCCAGCGCATGACGCAATCAGCCAAGTCCCTGTTCCGCGCAATGAAGCCCAAGGCGAAGAACACCGCCCCCAGCTTCGATATCGACCTGCCCGACCAGCGTAGGCCGGTGGAAGCACGGCGCAAGGATGATTTCTACCGCACCGGCCAGCCCGAAGCGATCCGCGCGCTACTGCATGCTGATGGTGACCGCATCCGCGAACTGGCCCCGGTATGGGAACCCGCCTGCGGTGATGGTGCCATGGTGCGCGAGATCCGCGCATTCGGTATTGCTTGCAGTGCGTCAGACCTGATCGACCGCGGCTGCCCTGATAGCTGGACCGCAGATTACTTCACCTGCTACCGCAGCCGGGGCGGCGCAATCATCACAAACCCGCCCTATGATCAGATCAATGCCCGCGATGGCCATGGTCGATGGCTGCGCCATGCTTTGAACATGCCAGACTGGCGCTATATGGCCCTTCTTCTGTCATGGGACTGGCCCGCCGCGCGTAAGAACGGCCTTGGCGAGTTGCTTGACGAAAACCCGTTCAGTTATTGCTACCTACTCCGGTTTAAGATCGACTTCACCGGCCAAGGTTCCCCGCCTCAGCGCAATGCGTGGTTTATTTTCGACCGAGATGACCCGCGTTCATGGAGTGGCGCGCGGGGGCTACCAGAGCCGGGATTCCGGCTCCTGAATCGCAATGATTACAGGCAAGGGGTGCTGGCGATATGATCAAAGTTTCATTACCCTGCGGCAGATCATTCATCATCGACGAAAATGACCTTTCGGTTCTTAAAGGCTTTCGCCCGCACTCCGAGGCGCGGGGTCGCACCCGCTATATTCGCCTGCGACGAAGGGGGCAAAGCAAAGGTGGTATATACCTGCACAACCTGATCATCGGTGGCAGGGCGGATCACATAGATGGTGATGGCCTAAACAACAGCCGGTTAAATCTTCGTCCATGCACTCAAGCGCAAAATGGTCTCAATCGTTCAGCGAAGTTGGGTAAGCGGTTTAAGGGCGTCTATAGATCGCGGTCGGGAAAGTTTTACGCCCAAATCTACATAAACCGCAAAGCACACACCGTCCACGGATTTGCAACCGAGGAACTCGCCGCCCGTGAGTATGACCGGCTTGCGGCGTCATTGCATGGCGAATGGGCGAGGTTGAACTTTCCCAATGATACGCCCGCAACCCCTGATTTTCGCTGGCTGGATCGAAACGACTGGCGGCAGCCGGAGTTTGCATTATGAGCAGCAAATTGAGCATCATTCGGGTGGTTTTGCCATGGCCTGCCAAAGAGGTCTGGCCGAACTTCATCCGATCCAACCACTGGAGCAAGTGGCAGGACAAGGCGAAGGTCCAGAAGGAGTATGCCCACTATGCCGCCAAGGAAGTCATTGGCAGGCAGGAAGTCCCAAGGGACCGTGAGGGTAAGTGGAAGGTGCATCTGCATATCTTCCCCCCAAATCTGCGCAGGTTCGATGAGGATGGCGTAGTAGGTGCGCAGAAAAGCGCGCTGGATGGCATAGCGCTAGCACTGGGCGTCGATGACAGCCTGTTCGCGATATCCCACACGATTCACGCCCCACACCGCCCCATGGGCGGCGTCATCGTTTCTGTGACCGCGCCCAACGCCTCATACGATGAAATACAGGAGGATCTGGCCCGAATGATGGCACAAGAGGCCCGCGCCCCGCGCAAGCCCAATGCACCGCCCCTGCCCCGTGATCTTGTCTACAAGCGCAAGAGGGCATTGTAATGGCCACTCAAAAACAACCTTGGGTCAAGTTCTACACAACCGATTGGCGGTCTGATCCCCGCCTTAAGATGTGCAGCATGGCGGCACGCGGTCTTTGGATCGACATAATTTGCCTTATGCACGAAGCCAAACCTTACGGTCATCTTCTTGTCAGCGGCCATCGCCCGACTGATACGCAGCTCGCCGTGTTGGTAGGAGCGCCTCCCGACGAGATCACAGCATTGCTTGGTGAACTCGAATCGGCTGGCGTTTTCTCCCGCACGAGAGAGGGCGTGATCTACTCGCGCAAATTGTCACGCATGGCGAAGAAGGCGGGAAATGCTCGCAATAATGGCCGTAAGGGGGGCAACCCAAGCCTTTTAAAAGAAAGGGAAAATTTGCCGTTGGATAACCCAAAGGTTAAGGGTGGCGTTAAGCCCCAGAGTCCAGACGCTAGAGGCTATATAGGAGAAGAAATAGATAAATCTATTCCTCCTCCTAAAGCGCGCAAGCGCGCAAAGGCGGGGGTTGGATTTCTTGAAGAATTGGCTTGGGCCGCTGGATACCCAACCGCTGATGATCCGCCCGATAGGTGGCTGGACGATGACGCACAAGCACTGGTCGGGTCTTGGCGAGAAATGGGGCTGTCTGAAGCCCAGATCATCGCGGCTGTCCGCAAGAGCCGAGAGCATCATCGTGATCCACCCCACAGCCCCAAGGCGCTGTCCAGCTTCATTGAAACCGCAGCGGGCAAGGCAAAGCGCGAAGTCAGGCCAGCGGCAGACCCTGCCAAGGTCGCTGAATTCTGGGAGGCACAGATCACGGCGGGCAAGAACGTAGTCCAGTCAGCGATAAGCCCAAGCATCGCCCGCATCATTGTCGATCGCGGCAAGGTCAGCGCTGATAAGCTCAGAGAAATGGGGATCGCATGCTGACCGCCACTGTCACAGCCGATGGCCAGCATATCCACCTGCGCGGCCGGAAATGGGCGGAGACGTTCCACGCCAGCCAGTTGCCTTGCAAGATCGCGTTCTACGAGAGCCTGCGCGACCGAAGGGCCGGGGAGTTCGCTGAAACCTACGCACCCACCGTCAAGGCGCTGCTGCGCGCCCAGAAAACCTACCAAATCCTCAACAAGCCAAAGGAAACGACATGACGATTAAGAAATCATGCCCATGCGGGGCGTTTTCTACCTGCAAGTCCCAAAATCAACACAATTCTCCCAAGAGCAAGAACAACACGTCAGGCCTTAAGGGCGCATATTTTCGAAAAGACACGGGCAAGTGGTTTTCTGCCATAATGGTAAATAGAAAATCATACAGGCTTGGCCAGTATGAAACGGCTGAAGAAGCCCATGATGCATATCGGAAAGCCGCGATAAGGCTTCATGGTGAATTTGCGAGGGCAAACTGATGTCTCGCATGAGATTAATCGCGAAAGTGCGCCGCAATCAATGCTACATCGACTGCGCGCGATTGCTTGACGATCTTGGCCTTCCATATGAGCTGCACCGGCCAACGGGAAAAGGGCATCCCTTCCTGCTGGTCGAGAACCCCAACAACCCCAGCGAGCCGATCAAGCACCATGTCGCCTGCACCCCACGAAAATACAAATCGCGATCTGTCAGCTTGATGATGCTCCGTCGAAAGCTGACAGAGGGAGGAATTAAGCTGGATTAAAACCACCCGATCTGCACAATACCCGAGCGACCAAAGGAGAACCCACACCATGATCTATTTGCTACCCCTCTCAATATTCGCTGTCATCATCGCCTGTATGTGGATCGCGGAGCGAAACAACTGGGGATTCACAAAGCGCCTTGGCTTCACCGCGCTTATCGCCCTGCCCTATACAGTCATTGTTTTCATGGCCATGGCGACGATGTAGATGCAGCACAACCACAACATGTAGAGCCTCGCACGCAATGCGGGGCTTTTTTTTTATAGATCAGCCCATTTAATCTAGATGTTGTGATGCGGCACCAAATGCTGCACAATATCCGCCAAACGCACGCAGGACGTGGTGCTATGGCCGGACTGACAGACAAACAAGAGAAATTCGTTGACGAATACCTGATCGACCTGAACGCAACTCAGGCCGCAAAGCGTGCTGGATACAGCGAAAAGACCGCTCATCGTATCGGTGCAGAAAACATGCAGAAACCTGCAATTGTTGCCCGTATCAAAGAACGCCAACTCGACGCCCAGAAGCGAACAGAGGTCACACTTGACCGGATCATCGAGGAGATGGCGAAAGTCGCCTTCTCGGATCTTCGCAAAGTCCTAAGCCCTGATGGTCATCTTCTGAACCCCCAGAACTGGGATGATGATACCGCCGGCGCAATCGCATCGCTGGAAGTCGTGGCACAGCCCGCAGGCGTCGATGAGAATGGCGACAAGGTCATTGAGCATGTCCACAAGATCAAAACCTGGGACAAGATGTCAGCCCTGGAGAAACTGGGCAAGCATCTGGGACTCGGTGACAGGGCCGCACAGCAACGAACCGATACGCTTGCTGAAGCTATCAAGGAAATCAATGCGCGCGGCAGCGCTGCGCCAATCGCAACAGACATGGATGAGGAATAGCTGTGGACGTGAACCTTACAACAAGCTGGCAGGCAGTCGCAGAGGGCGAAGGGCCGGTCACATTTGAAGCGCTAAACCGCAACGTGCGCTGGTGGGTGGCGACATCGGCCCCGACAACCACCGGGCTGTCAGCAGAGCCAGACAAACCGACATCGCTGCAACTCGAATCGGGCGAAGTTTTATATTTGCGCGGGTCTGGAACAGCTGTGGTCCTCACCGCGAATCCAGTTACCTGATGCGATTGCTTGCCGGTCATAACCTGCGCGCACGCGGCATGATACTGCCCGGCCATGGGCTGACGGGCCGCACCCTGCCCGCCGCGCTGCGCAGCATCACGCGCCTGTTTCCGGGCTATCTGGATGGGTCGCGGTTTGTTTGCGCCGTGCCCGCCAGCGCGCATTGGCACAGCGCAGTCGGGGGCATCAACGGAGCCGTGTTTGACTGCGCATACCCAACCCCCGGCACAACGCCAGATGACGGCCCATATGCGCCGTTTGATTGTTCATGGAGTGACGAAGAATGAGTTTTATCACAACCCCGATTAACCCCGATCCCGCAAATCAGGGCGGCGACAGCGGCGAAGTCAAAGCGCTGAAAACGTTGGCCATCCATGACTTCTACTTCGGGGCCGCAGCGCGTGCCGATGATCCCGATCTGGGCGCAACGCGCGAACGGATAAACCCGTTGCTGACCGCAATCGGGCAGTCCGAAATCGCGTGCGGCGAATATTTCGTGACCGCCGGTCCCAAACTCAACCTGCTCAACAACATCAACGCGGCTCTTGGCGCAGCAGTCGGCGCGAACAACGCATTCGTGATCGACCCCGAAACGGTATTTTCCGACACCGCAGGCACCACGCCCGCTACGTTTGGCGGCGGTATCGCAGCCATCCGAGACACAGGCGGGGCACTGTTTGCGGTGCAAGATACACCATCAGCCCGTCCGGCCTATGGCCGGCACCCCGCATCGGGGCTGCGCAACCGCCTGCCGAACAACCGTATGGATGGCGCGGCAGTGGGCGTATTGGGTGCCGGGGGGGCGCTGCCGACAGGCTGGAGCCTTGTGAATATCGCCACTGGCGAGGTTGAGATCGTATCGCTGGCCCCAAAGAGCGGCAGACCGAATATCCGCATCCGGCTGAACGGCACACCCACGGGAAACATCCAGATCAACTTCACGCCCCCCGCGTCGGTTTCCAGCGCGACGGGCCAAACATGGACGGGGTCAGCATGGGTGCAGCAGGTTGGCGGCAGCAGTGCAAACATTTCTGGTGTGGCGCTGATCAACACACATTTCAGCACAAGCGGGTTTCTGGGCGCAACCAATGGCGGCAGTTTTCTCAGCACGATAGAAAGTGATCTGCGGCGCGTTGCGTCCGGTGGTATCGCACCAGAAAGCGTGACGAACACAGGCGGTGTGCTGCAACTGATCCATGCGAGCGGCCCCATCGACATCACCCTGGACATATCGGCACCGCAACTGGAACAGGCCAGCGCCCCCAGCGCAGTGCAGGTCACGGGCGCAAACGGGTTTGACGTGACCGAGGAGGGACAGCGCAGCGTCTATTACATGCGCAAGGACGGCGTTGATGACCGGCTCACGCTATCAGCAGCGTTCAGCGGGCAGACATCCTACACACTCGCGGCCGCGCATGATGTGGCGTTTCTGCCCGCCGCCCCGAATGAGGGGATCATTTTCGGCGGCACAGGGCGCTTTACCAAAACCGTGTCCAGCGGGCTGCGCTGGCGCAACGAAAGCACCGATAATCAGGTGGATTTTTCAACGCAATCCGTGGCGGGGCGTCAGGTGGACATGGTGCGCGTGGCCGGGGCCGCAGCGCCAGAAGCGTGGCGCAACGGGCAGGCCGCGACGATCAACACAACGGCGGGCAGCTTTTCGCCGCTTGTCGGCCTGGCGCATATCGGCAGCGCGGGCACCACATATTCCGCTGGCCGCATCTACGGCGGGGCGCTGATCCCTGCTGCAATCACACCAACACAGCGCCGCATTGTTGAGAGGGCGCTGGCATATGCATCGGGGGTGACGCTATGAACCACACGCCAACAGTGACGGTTGCTGAACTGATTGAGGGCCGCAGCGCCACACATCTGACCGGGGACCGCCCGATCTGGCAGGACGCAGGCGGGCGGGCGTTTGCGATTGCGTCCGGTCCCTGCGGGCCTTGGGTGCCTGAAGCCTGCAACGGTGAACCAGACCCCGAAGCGCCGATCATGCAAGCCGATGACGCCACGCCGGAAGCGCCGCTTGTGTGGTGCGCTGGTATGGACGGTCTGGCCGCGTTGGGTGCCATGGGGCTGGTGGTGGTGGAAGAATAAGCCGTGACAGCAACCGCAACCGCACCGATCAACGCAAAGATATCGCCTGACTTTGTTCCTCAAACAGCGGAGGAAATGAAGGCATGTCTGGCGTCATGGGAATGGCGGATATTCAGCGGACAGCTTTACAAGATCATGGTCAAGACAGAAGGCGGGGATGGTGCAGGATTTGTCACGCCGTTCATCCCCAATGTGAACCAGCGGAAATTTCTCGCGGCGCTGCACTATCGGAATGTGATTCTGAAAGCGCGCCAGCTCGGGTTTACTACGCTGATCGCAATCATCTGGTTAGATCATGCGTTGTTCAATGCCGACCAGCGCTGCGGCATCATTGCACACAGCCTAGACGATGCAGAAGTCATTTTCCGCGACAAAGTGAAGTTCGCCTATCACAACCTGCCGGAAAGCGTGAAATCATCATTCCTATTAGCGCGCGAAAGCGCCAAGGAGCTTTTGTTCGCGCACAACAACAGTTCAATCCGCGTAGCGACATCAATGCGTTCGGGCACGATCCATCGCCTGCACATATCCGAAATGGGCAAGATAGCGGCAAAATTCCCCGAAAAAGCTATCGAAATTGTCACAGGCTCACTGCCTGCCGTGCCAACCACCGGTATAGCTGTCATTGAATCCACCGCAGAGGGGCAAGAAGGCGAATTTTTCGAGATAGCGACACGCGCGGAGCGGCAGAGCCAGACAGGCAAGAAACCCAGCATCACGGAATTCAAATTCCACTTCTTTCCATGGTGGAAAGACCCCGGATACAGACTGGACGCGAACCAAGCCGCGAACATCACCATCACGCCTGAACAGCACGAATATTTCGACACGATAGCCCGCGAGCAATCTACACATATCACTATCGAACAGCGCGCGTGGTATGTGGCCAAGCTCGAAAATGACTTTTCGGGCGACAACGAAAAGATGTGGCGCGAAATGCCATCCAGCCCTGAAGAATGCTGGCGCCGGAGTATCGAGGGCAAGTTCTATACCGCGCAGCTGGCCGCAGCGCGCGCGTCAGGCCGTATCACAAAAATCCCGCATGTCTCAAATGTATTGTGCCACACCTTCTGGGACATCGGCGCAGGCGATGGCACCGGCATCTGGATCATGCAGCATATCGGCCCGCAGGAGCGGTTCTTGCGCTATATCGAGGGCTGGGGCGAAGGCTATGCCTATTACGTCAGGCTCTTGCGTGAAACCGGCTGGCTGTTTGGCAAGCACTTCCTTCCGCATGACGCCTCACATGTCCGGCAGCTTCAGGACCGTGTAGGTGCCCCCATTGAGGCGCTGGAGGAATTGGCACCGGACTGGTCATTTGAAATCGTCCCCCGCGTGCAGACCATTCAGCATGGCATTCAGGAAACCCGCGAAGCGTTCAGCCGCGCATGGTTTGATGAAGAAGGCTGCAAGGCCGGTCTGGATCATCTGGAACTATACGGCAAGAAGTGGAACGCCCGCCTGGGCGTCTGGTCGCATGAACCCGAAAAGCTGGCCGGTCATTCCGAAGCAGCTGACGCACTACGGCAATGGGCGCAGGGCTATGACCCGCGCCTGATCAACTCGCAGCAACGCCCGCGCAGGCGGACCAAAGGGGGCATGGCGGCATGAACCAGTTAATCACACCCAACAATGTGCAGCAAAAAGCGCAGCATGTGGACACATCAGACAGCGATGGCACCGAACACTACCGGCCCGCCATCGATCTGACTGTGACCTATGGCCCGCCCATCTCGCGGGGCGATGTCCTTGTCTATAAGACATGGCTGCGCCGCGGTGGAAAATGGGAACCCTGTCTGGTTCTGGTGCCCAAGGGCGCGATAATCAGCAACCAGCGCATCACACCCTGCATCGTCCCGCTATCCCGCGCCCATGTCTGGGCCGAGGAAACCGGCGATTTTCAGGACTGTCTGATTTCAGCCGGCATGTTCTGCGCCAACCTTGGCTACAACCCCTACAACCCCCGTAACCCGATGAAGATTATCGGCATCGTGCGCGACTGCCTGCATGATCTGCTGACCATCCCGCCGCGCTTCGAAGATGTCCCGCGCGAAGTCACCGCCGAAATGGAAGTCATCGACAACGCCACTGGCCGCGTCAAAGATATCGAAGTGAGTGATGACCATGGCATCATCTGAGACACGCAAATCAGCGATTGAATCGCGCTTCAAGCAGGACAGCCCGATTGACAGGCTCAAAACGTCCAGCCACCTTTTCGGTGAAAAACCGCTGGCCGCCATTGGCGATAAAAAGCTGGATGGCGAAAAGGCATCAAACCTGCACGACAGGCTGATCAGTCACTACCTGCGCGAACTGGACAGACAGGCCGATTGGCGTGCCCGGATGGAACGTGATGAAGATTTCTATGACAGCCACCAATGGGACCCCGACGACGAGCAAATCCTGAAGGATCGTGGACAGGAACCGATGGTTCTGAACGTGATTTCACAATCCATCAACTGGATCATTGGCAGCGAACGGCGCGCACGAACCGACTACAAGATTCTGCCTCGCAAAAAAGAAGCATCCCAGCCCGCGCAGCGCAAATCCGAGATCCTGAAATATCTGTCTGACGCAAACAAATCGCAGTTCGCATTTTCTGATGCATTTGAAGAAATGGTAAAAGCTGGGTTGTCGTTCATGGAATGCGGTGTCCAGGAAGATACCGATGGCGAGCCAATCTATGACCGGTCGGAATCGTGGCGCAATATCATCTGGGACAGTCAGGCCCGCGAACGCGATCTGTCCGATGCGCGCTACATCTTCCGCACCAAATGGGTGGATACCGACACCGCTATCGCAATGTTCCCCAAGCGCAAGGAACATATCGAAATGTCGGCCGCCGCCGCAGAGGAGTTCGGGGGCAGTATCGACCGCTATGGTGATGATGCCATGGATGCGGCTGAATATGATGGCGTCCGCAACGGATACTCATCGATAGAGCATCCTTCAGCCACCCGCGAGCGTGTCAGGCTGATCGAAGCATGGTTCAAGCTGCCAGAAACCACCGATGTCATGTCCGGCGGCGAGTTCACCGGCGAAATATATGACGAACTCAGCCGTGGGCACCGTGCACAGGTTGAATCCGGTGAAGCTGAAATCAGAAAGCGGCTGACCTTCCGCACTTATGTCATGGTGATGACCACACGATCCGTGCTTTGGCTGTCTGAAAGCCCGTATCGCCACAACCGCTATCCGTTCTCGCCGATGTGGTGCTACCGCCGCGCAAAGACCGGCGAGCCGTATGGTGTGGTCAGGAACATGGTGGACGCCCAGAAAGACATCAACAAGCGCTTTTCCAAGGCACTGGCTATCCTGTCCAGCAATAAAACCATCATGGATGAAGGTGCAGTTGCCGATATCGATGCATATGCCGAGGAAGTCAAAAACCCCGATGCCGTGATCGTTAAGAAGGCGGGCAAAGAACTGAAGATCGATGCAGATCGCGAGCTTTCCGCTGCACATTTGTCAGTGATGCAGATGTCGATGCAGATGATCCAGACGCTTTCCGGGGTCACAGACGAAGCTATGGGGCGCACAACAAACGCTGTATCCGGTCGCGCCATCATGGCCCGACAAGAGCAAGGTGCAGTATCAACGGCCAAGCCATTCGATGCTCTGCGCGCCAGCAAGCAGTATCACGGTGAAAAGATGCTATCCTTGGTCGAGCAGTTTATGACCGAGGAAAAGAAGTTCCGCATCACGAACAGCCGTGGGCAACCCGATTTTGTCACCGTCAACAACGAGGGTATGCCGGAAAACGACATCACACTGACCAAGGCCGATTACATCATATCCGATGACGACTGGAACGCATCGCTGCGTCAGGCGCAGGTTGTCGAACTTATGGAGCTAATGACACAACTTGCCCCCGTTGCCCCGCAGGTTGTCATGGTGCTGCTTGATTTGGTTGTCGAAGCCATGGACGTGCCCAGCCGCGAAGAAATCGTGAAGCGCATCCGCAACATCACCGGCATGGAAGATCCTGACGCTGATCCGAATGTGCCTGATCCTGAGCGTGACGCCCGCGAGAAGCAAAAGGCAGAGGCCGCAGAAATGGAACGCAGGATGGCGGCGGCGCAGATCGCCAAAGCCGAAGGCGATGCCGCGAAGTCCATGGCCCAAGCCGAAAAGGAGGGGGCCAACGCCGCCAAACTCCTGCAATCCCTCCCAGGCGCAGACATCGACCAGAAGCGCGCGGCACTGGAACTGGCGCTGACAATGCTGGCCAGCCCGCCACAGGCCACTGCAACCGCCGATGTCATTCAGGAAGGAGCAGAACAGAAGTCCATGCAAGGCATAGCCGCCCTGCAAGGTGGTGAAGAACCACCCGTCAGCCCTGAACAACAGGCGATGATGGAGCAAGGGGCCGCCATGGCCGCGCAAGAACAGCAACCCGTGTAGTAAGGAGACCCAACTATGGCTGATAAAGACGAACTGAAGGACCGCGACGACGATCTACCCATCTTGGCAGATGATCAGGACAATCAGGATGATGATGCCAATGCATCCGATGACGCCGAACGGGAAGATGAGTTTGGCGATGACGAACTGGCGGATCACGAAAAACACGTGCTTGAACTGCTGTCGGATGAAGAACTGGCCGCCCTGAACGGTGATGACGATGATCCTGGCGATGATCCTGATCAGGTCGAGGATGAAACACAGGCCGCCGCCGCCCCCCAGCCAGACCCAGAACCGAAACCGGAGCCGGCGCCCGCCCCTGCCGCTGTGCAGGAGCAAAGCACTGCACCTGTTGAACTGACCGCTGAACAGATCGAGTTCATCAACACCAAGGCCAAGGAAGAACGTCAAGAAGCCATGGACAAGTGGCGTGATGGCGATATGACCGATGATGAACTGCAAGCCGCGCTGGATCAAGTCGATCAGGCCAAAGAAGAAGCCCGTCAGGCCGCACTTGAACAAGCTGCAGAGGAGCGAGAAGCCGCAGCCTTTGAGGAGCGTAAGGCTGCGTTCCATTCCGCCGCGCGGGAGTATCTCACCAAGGATTACCCCGAACTGGCCGCCAAAGAGCATATGGCAGAATATGACCGCCATGTGCGCCATGTCACAGGATCACCGCGCTTTGCCGGTCTGTCTGACAGGGAAATGCTTGAGGCCGCCCACAAGCTCTATGTGGCCGAGGCAGCCGCGCTTGGTTTTGATGCACCGCCGCTCAAGGGGGTCGACAATCCCGCACCCAAGCCGAAGTCCAAGGTCGAAACACGGGCGAAGATGCACGTTCCAAAGCCTGATGTGGTGCCCACACTGGCCCGCGTTCCGTCCGCAGCGGCGAATTCGACAGTCGAAAACAAATGGACCGCCCTTCAACAGCAGTTCAACCGCGCCGATGCCGCTGGACGTGAAAAGATCATGAACAACTTGTCCGATGAAGACGCCGAATACTTCGCATCGCTGGACGTAGACGCCTGACAACAATGACGACCGGCGGGCATAACCACTCGCCGGTCATCGTCCACCAATCAAGGATATAAGAATGGCGCTGTGCATCAGGCTCAAACCGGGGGAAAGTGTAAGGCTCGGTGACAATACAGTTGTGAAGGTCGGGACCAGAACCCGCGGTGACAAGACCTGGCTCGAAATCGAGGCCCCCCGCGAGGTCAGGATAGAGCGCATCCCACTCGAAAAAACACCACATATAGATGATTGTTGCGAATGAATATCTACATGTGGTAGATTTTATGAAAGTGATGGGCATGGATGTCCTCCGCAACCATTCTGGACGCCGAGGATATACACATGGCTCAAACAATTATCCCTTGGGGTGACCCAAAAGCACAAAAGAAATGGTCAGCAACCCTTGCCCGCGATGTGGCCCGCACCGGCTATTTTTCGCGCAAATTCATGGGCAAAGGTGAAAACAACATCATCGAAGAAAAGCTCGATATCGCGTCTGATGCAGGTGATCGCGTCTCTTTCGATCTGTCCGTTCGCCTGCGCCAGCGCCCGACAAGTGGCGACAAGCGTGTGAAGGGAAAGGAAGAAAACCTGCGCTTCTTCACCGATGAAGTCATCATTGACCAACTCCGTCACCCTGTTTCGGCTGGTGGCCGCATGTCCCGCAAGCGCACTATCCACGATATGCGCAAGATCGCCAAGGACCGGCTGGCCGAATACTGGCGCACCTATCTGGATGAGCTGAAATTCATCTATCTGTCCGGCGCGCGCGGGATGAATACGGAATTCATCGAAGCCTTCGATTACAGCGGACACGCTGGCAACCCGCTGCGCACACCCGATGCCACGCACCAGCTGTATGGCGGCGCTGCGACCAGCAAGGCCACGATCACCACTTCGGACAAGATGTCCCGTGATCTGATCGAGCGTGCTGAAACCCATGCGCGCATGATCCGCGCCGTTGACCCCGATGCGACTGACATGGTGCCGGTTAATGTCGATGGTGATGACCGCTTTGTTACCGTCATGTCTACCTATCAGGAACATGACATGCGCACCGCCGATACCAACGGCTGGGTGAAAATCCAAGCTGACGCCAGCAAAGCAGAAGGTCGCAACAACCCGATCTTCAAGGGCAGCTTGGGGATGATCAAAAACGTGGTTTTGCACAGCCATGAAAACGTCATCCGATTCAACGATTTCGGGACTGGCGGAAATCTTCCGGCAGCACGCGCGCTGTTTCTCGCTCGCCAGGCAGGGGTGATCGCCTACGGCACACCCGGCGGCATGCGGTATATGTGGAAGGAAGAAATGGAAGATTATGACAACGAACCCACCGTGGTCGCTGGCGTGATCTTTGGCTTTTCCAAGACCCGCTTCAACAACCGTGATTTCGGCGCACTGGCTCTGGATACCTACGCCATCCGGCCAACCGGAACCTGATCCAAGACATCACTGGGGCGCGCAAGCGCCCCTTTCACGCACACCTACGATAAGGATCAACCCCAATGGCACTTTTCCAATCCGCGATGGCCGCGCGCCGCGAAACGCCCCCCTCCGGCTATGTCCATGGCGCGCGTATGGTCGCAATCTCCTCCTACACATTTACCCAAGATTTCACCGCAGCAACCGACAAACTGGAACTCGGCCTGTTGCCCGCCGATACGCGCGCTGTCCGTGCAACGCTTATTGGCCAAAACACTGGCGCGACAAACGCCACGATGGGCCTGATGTCTGGTGAACCTGGTGACATGAATGACGCGCGGACGGTAGGCAACGAATTCTTTGCCGCTCAGGCCGTGAACAACGCTGAAGTCGCCGGAACTGTCCTTGCATGCCTCAATATCGCGCCAAGCGACAAACACCGCGGTATTGGTGTGACCCTGTCTGCCAATGTCACAGCGGGCACAACCAAGAAGCTGACATTGGTTCTGGAATACATCCACTGAGCCTGACCAGACAGAGATAGTTGACGCAGGGGCGGGCGGTTGATCTGCTCGCCCCTTTTCTCAAGCACAAGGAAACCCAGCCGTGAAGATCGAAAGCAAAATCAAACGCCCCAAGGGCACATTCATCGAAATGGCCGATGGGACACGCTACGCCTTTTTCGAGAATGATAAAGGCGCGCATGTCGCAGATGTTGAAAACCCCACTCATATCGAGCGATTGCTTGCCATTCCTGAAGGATTTGGCATCTATAACGAAGGCAAGGTCATTCCGGCCGCAGATGTGGAAGCCGCTATCAATGATCTGGTCAGGACGCCGGAAACCCCTGTCAACCCCCAACCCCAGACTGATCCCGAACCCGCCGCCAATGGCGAGGGTGAAGGCGAAGCTACTGGTGAACATGGCGAGGGTGGCGCGTCAAATGACGACAATGGCCCAAACACCGACGATGCAATCCCGCTGGAAGCGATGACGGAAACGGACCTGCGCGCTTTGTTTGAAAGCGAGCTTGGCCGCAAACCGCACCACCGCGCCGGTATGGACAAGCTGATCGAAGACATCACCGCGCACCGCGCCGCACAGGCGGAGTAATAGCCCATGGCCTTCACCGCGCGCCAAGTGATCCAAACCGCACAGGCAACACTGCAAGACGCAGGGGCCGTGCGCTGGGTCTTGCCTGAACTGCTGAATTACCTGAACGCAGGCACGCGCGAAATCGCCCTGCAAAAGCCTACGGCGACCAGCGTGACCACGACAATGAACCTTGTGTCGGGAACCAAGCAAACACTACCAGAGGGCTATCACCGCCTTCTGGGGGCCATTCAAAATGTCGGCAATGGCAGGGTCATAAAGCCGATCATGCGCGAGATTCTGGACCAGCACATGCCGGGGTGGCACAGCAACACCACACTGCCGTTCAATGGGACAGTTCAACACATCATCGACGACATGTTTGACACTTCGGTTTTCTACGTCTGTCCCGGTAATGATGGGACAGGGGAAATCGAAGTTATCATGTCACGGCTGCCCGCCCCGATCCCCGCACCTTCAAGTCCAATGGATATCGAATCCTACACCGCAGATGTCATGGTGCCCGACATCTATGAAAACTGTCTGGTGGACTATGTCTGCTATCGGGCGTTTTCAAAGGACATCGCTGTGGCAGGTGCCGCACAACGCGCCCAAGCGCACTATCAGCTGTTCCAACAGTCTTTGGGCATCAAAACCCAAGTCGACATGGCGCAAAACGTAGACACCCCCAAGTCCCGCTTCAGCCAGTAAGGTAGAAAATGGCAAACCCGATCCGCCTGACAGAGTTTTTGCGATACGTCCTGCCGCATGCGCCTGGCGTGCCTGACGTGTTGGCCGAGCAATACATCAGAATGGCCGCAATCGAGTTTTGCGAACGCACCAAGTGCTGGCGTAAAATCTGTCACACGCATTTGGACCGAAAGAACACCGTGGCGCTTGTCGCGCCCAATTACGCGGCAATTCATCAAATCGAATATGCCTCATTCGCATCTGAAAGCGTCCCAAAGACGCCACTGACGCCGACACAATATTCAGACATGGGGAATACAGAGCGCGGCGGCCAGATGTCTGAAGACCTGCGGAAAATCAGGGCAACCATGCCAAGGTATTTGGGCGGCGAAATCCTGAATTGTGATGTGCCATCAGACGCTGACTGGCATGAAAATGTGGCGAATCTGCATGATGCAGGCGAAGGCGTGCCGAAATACATCACTCAGGTCAACCCGAACACTGTGACGGTATTCCCCCTTTCGCCCGGATATCTGGAAGTTTCGTTATTCCTCAAACCGCGAATGGGCCAGTCGCTGATAGCGGGAACAGAAGACGATCCTATTGTCGATGAATACAACATGATGCCGGATTTCCTTCTTACGCAATGGGGCGAGCCTATTGCGTGCGGAGCGCTGTCCAAGATCCTGACCCTGCCGCAAAAGCAATGGACAGACCCAAAGATGGCCTCCTACTACCTGTCGAAATTCGAGCGCGCATGTGACAGCCACTTTGCACAGGGCATCAAAGGTCAACAGCGCGCGCCCATCCGCTCCGGCTTCAGTTTTTTGTGAGGCCGCATGCTGTTAAGATCGACAAATTTCTCTGGTGAAATTCCACGAATAGCTCCAAGGCTACTTCAACCTGGGTTTGCTCAGATCGCGCGAAATGTTCGATTGAGTGACGGCACTATCCATCCTCTGCGTGAAGCGACACTTGAGCATGTGCTTCCAGCAAGCGCAGCCAGTTTCACCTTCCATGCGGACAACTGGATTTCTTGGGGGTCTGTCGTCAACGCGGTGCCGGGGCCGGTCGCGCAAGACCGTCTTTATGTGACTGGTGACGCCCAACCCCGTGTGATCGTAAATGGGGGCACGCGCAACCTCGCGCTGCCCGCGCCTGCGGCAGCCCCGACCGTTGCGGCGATTGGGGATACCGACCCAGAAATAGAACAGACCGTTTTGTTCACGTTCACATACGTCACGGATCAAGACGAAGAAAGCCCGCCCGCGCCACCATCTGCACCAATCATGTGGAACCCACCACTTGGGGTTACAATCACGGACTTCGCCCCTCCCCCCCCGGGCCGGGGGGTTAGCCGCAGGCGCATTTATCGTTCTGAAACTTCTGCGTTTGGCGTGACGGATTTCTATTTCGTAGCTGAACAGCCAATCGCGCAGTCCAGCTTCACATACGAACAATCGTCGCACCCGCTTCAAGAAGTTATCCAAACCAACGACTATGACACGCCACCCACAGACATGCAGGGCATTATTTCTATGCCCAACGGCATGATGGCAGCCTTTTCAGGTAAGGAAATATTGTTTTCCGAGCCGTTTGTCCCGCACGCTTGGCCGATCAAATATCGGCTGACAGTAGAAACGCCCGTGGTGGGCCTGGCGGCCTTCGGCTCGACCCTCGCAATCCTCACCACCGGCCAGCCCTATCTTGCCCAAGGAACGGCGCCGGAAAACATGGTGATGGAACGCATTGAGGTTAACTATCCTTGCGCATCTTCGCGCGGGATCGTGGATCTCGGATATGCCGCGGTTTACCCATCGCCGGAGGGTCTGGTGATGATCATGCAAGGCCGCGCAGATGTCATATCGCGCAAGCTGTGGACACGCGAGCAATGGGAAGCCCTGAACCCCTCGACATGGGTGGCAAGCCAGTATGACGGCGCTTATGTGGTGTCGTATGAAACCGCGCCAAACGAGCGCGCGGTTCTTGTCGTAGACCTGACCGGAGAACAGCCCTTTATCACGAATGCCGACATACAAGCGGCGGCTATGCACTACGATATAAAGACTGGAAGCCTGTTTTTTTTGGAAGGCATATCTTCTGGCACCAATATCAAGAAATGGGACGCCGGTGACCCAATGGTTTTCCATTGGCGTTCAGGACTTTTGCATTCCAGCGGGGCGATAGGGTTTGGAGCGGGGTTGACACAAACAAACGATGATGAGGGTCAAGCGATCACTACGCGCGTGATCGCCAGCGGCGTTGTCATTCGGGAAACAGCAGACGCGGACACCGCATTTCGCATCCCTGACGGGCTGCACAATCGTTGGCAGTTTGAGTTTGAAGGCAGCGCCACAGTCACCGGCTATCTGATGGCAGGCGATATATCCGAAATGGCCGGAGGCTGAAAATGAACAGCACCGAACGCCGCCTTTTTGAGGCGCTCCAAATTTTAATCGGGGATCGGGGCAATCCTGAAAAAAGGGCATTGCGCGTCGAAGATTTGAAAAAGATCACAGCCGCGCAAGAAAGCCAGGCAAGCGCTGAACGTATGGCAAAAATCGCGGTAGCGGTTGACGAACAAGGTCAAGCCATCGATCAAATCCTTGTTGATCTAGTAGCGCTGAACTCAAAAACCGATGCCGCAATCAGCGACCTCTCAAATCTGATTGACATTCTGCCTGAAGATCTTGACGCGCTGATTGCAGATTTGGCCGCTGTAGACCAAGCATTGATAGACGCCCAAGCCGCGCGTGACCAAGCACAAGGGATCAGGGACGAGACAGAGGCATATAAAGACAGCACAGAGGCCGCCAAAAACGTCACCATCGCCGCGCGCGACCAAGCGCAAAGTTCTGCGCTTTCAGCCGAGAGTAGCTCAGGGGCGGCCTTGGGGTATGCTGAAGCAGCAGACACCGCGAGTTCAGATGCCGGTGTGAGCGCCACAGCAGCAGCCGCGTCGGCTACCATTGCCCTAGCGGCACAAGACGATGCACAGGGCGCCGCGTCAGCGGCAAGCGTATCCGCCAATAGCGCTGCAGCATCATCGACATCAGCGGGGGCAAGCGCGGCGGCGGCGCTTGCCGACAGGCAATCAGCGGAAACAGCACGTTCCGGTTCCGAAGCCGCGCGCGACATAGCCGTGACGGCACGTCAGGACGCGCAAACCGCAGCAAGCACCGCCACAACGCAGGCCGGCATATCCACAAGTGCAGCGACCAATGCAGAGACCTCGGCCACAGCAGCGGCAGTATCCGCCAGCGCGGCCCTGAGCAGCGCCAGCGATGCTGAACAGAGCGCGGCGGCATCCAACGAAGCAAAATTAGACGCCGAGACCGCAAGATCACAAGCCCAATCCGCGCAAACGAACGCGGCCAACAGCGCGACGAGCGCGGGGGCCAGCGAATCTTCAGCATCAACCAGCGCGATCAATGCGGCGAATAGCGCATCAGCGGCAGGCGCATCCGCGACCTCGGCGGCCACCAATGCATCAACGGCCTCGACGGCGGCCTCGAACGCAGAGACAAGCGCCAACGCCGCCAATGCAAGCCGGGTTACCGCTGAAACCGCAGCCAGCAATGCGGGTATTGCGCGCGATCAAGCCGTCACCGCGCGGGACAGCGCCAATGACGCCGCCGCCTTGGCAGGCGACCGACTGGAAGTCACGGCGGCGATAACAAGCCAAGGCACATCTGTTCTTGATGACCAGTTCCTTGCGGTCAACACCACCCAAAGCTGGACTCGCACGGGTTCAGGTGGTTCTTTGACACGGCCTGACAACACCGTGTTTTCCATCGGGACTGACTGGCGCTTTGTTGTCGCATCAGGCCAGACGGACGGGTTGCATACTCGATCCGACCGGGCGATTTGGCGCGGTGCGAAAAACGCAGACGCATATATCGTTGAAGTTGATTTCACGCTTGAAAGCGGAAACATCGACGGTGCCGGGATTTGGTTTGACTGGGCCGATACATCTGGCACCATTTTAAGGTCGGCCATTCGGCTTGATGAAGCCAGCGCGGGGCCGGTTGTCGCAGGCGAGGCTATGACCGCCCGCGCACTCGTTATGCGCCCGGGCAATTTGCCATCGGCATTCCAGTCGATCCGCGTTTGGGTCTATGCCAACAGAAATGACCTTTCGCTTGGGAATGCGGCCAAGACAATCAGTTTCCATCGGGTGAGCATTCGCGCTGCCACCGACAGCGAAACCAAGTTGGTCGATGTCGAGGCTGCGATTACCCAAGAAAGCATCGCGCGCGTCAATGCGGACGCTGCACTGGCCACAAGCATCAACACTGTGCAATCCAATCTTGACGGGACCAACGCTACAGTGTCCCAGCAAGCCAGCGCAATCAGCACGCTAGAGGGGAATGCGGCCGCAGTCTTGGCGCTGCGCGTCAAGGCCGGGACAGGAGGCGCAGCGCTTGAACTTGTAGCGGCAGACGGGCCAGATGGGCCAGCATCAACTGCGCGCGTTTCCGCGTCAGATATCATCCTGAACGGGTCTGTAACTGCCACGGAGCTTGCCGCGTCATCGGTGGACGCAACAAAAATAGATGTGCAATCTCTTTCTGCCGTTTCTGCACTTATCGGACTATTAAGATCGAAAACATCAGGAGAGCGCGTAGAAATCGAAGATGACAGGATAAGGGTCTTTGATAGCAACAATGTTGTTAGGGTTGTTATCGGGGATCTATCCTAATGCCTTTTGGTATAGCAGTCGAAACGACCGAAGGTCTGACAAACCTTTTGGATATAAATGATGGGCGACCTAATCTTTCTCACATAGTAAAAACCCGTGAGAGTGGAAGTATCGCCATACCCACAAATTTATCATCTTCAATTATTCTTGTCTCTGCGCGAATTGACCCTGTGCCAAATGGTTATATTCAAGCTGGAATAAATTTTGGTCTAGGGACAAGCGGGAACACACTATCTTGGAGCTTTCTGGATCAAAACTTGAACCCGATAGAGGATGGCGCTTCTATTCATGTCACCATTGTTTTGTTTGGAGTAGATTGATGGCTTACGGTTTCCAAGTGATCAATTCTGAAAATAAAGTAGTGCTGGACGCAGCATCTATACTGCCAGCATCCGAAGGCAGCGATATTTTTTCCACTGACGCTCAAGGTGTTTTTTCAACATCTAAAAAAAGAGGAATTTACTTAGTCCCACTGACAAATGACCAAATGATGACGCCACAAAGGTCCGCGCCTGGATTAAATACCTTCAGACTTAGAAGCGGCGCAGGAAGCCCTCCCCCGGCTCTGGCCAATACGGACATAACGACTAAACGGATTGTATCTTTTAACGAGGTATCGCCACCTTCAGGATATGGCATGGCAGTCTTTACATCTGAAGGGGAGGCTGTTTTCCACACAAATGCCCCGCTACTATCTGTTTTAAGCGTTCAGAGGCATATTCTTTCTGCAAGCCAAAACGAATTGAATGTTGATATCCCCTCTGCCGCCACTCATTTCATAATACAATCTGGCTGGCGTCAGTTTTTCCCAATACCTCAAACACAGAACACGCTAGTTATAAGCGTTGGGATTAAAAGGTTGACTGCGGCAACCGCTGTTTTAATGCCAGATCAGTGGGGGAGTTTAGAGATCTCAACATCTAACACGTCTGCCGTTCAAGACTGCCCAGTGACGTTTTTGGCCGCTAGAATAATTGAACCAATAGGATGAATCTGATGCGGGTGACCATGCAAGACCAGAAAAAATTAATCGCCTGGGCGGAGCCACGCATGGGCGTTGAAACAGGGCGCGCGCCACCGGAAACGCTGGCTTTGGGCGTTCTAGATGATGCTGGCAAAATACGCGCGGTAGTCTGGCTCAATGCTTTCTATGCGACACATGCGAGCGCCCATATAGCTTCTGACAGATCACGCGCATGGTCTACCGCAAAAGTCTGGCGCGTAATATTTGCTTTTGCCTTCGACCACTTGCAGAAAACCCGCCTGACATTGATCATCCCAGAGTGGAACATCAAGGCTATAACCTTGGCAATGAAACTGGGCTTCAAAGTCGAAGGTGTAGCAAGATGTGGCGCAAATGACGGATCAGATGGTATAGTGCTTGGTATGCTGTCGCACGAATGCCGTTGGCTGCCAAAACAGATCAAGGAGTAACAAAATGGGTAAATCCAGCAGCGCCCCATCCCCAGACCCCCGAATGGGTGAAGCGGCAGTAAAGTCTGCTCAGACAGGCGAGCGCTATCTGGAATGGATGCAGGCCATGTCTGGTGTGGCCCAAGACTGGGCTGAAGAAGACCGAGGACGATACAAAGCCACATTCCGACCGCTTGAAGATCGCATGATCGCGGACGCCGAAAATCATGCTTCACCCGAAAGGAAAGCCAGCGCGGCAAGCGAAGCAATCGCAGACGTAAGACAGCAAGCCAATCTTGGTCGTCAACAAAGCCAGCGCCAAATGGCCGCAATGGGCGTGAACCCAGCATCAGGCCGGTTCGCCGCCGAGCAGCGCCGCGCGGTTACCGCTGAGTCCTTGTCCGCAGCTGGCGCAAGCAACATGGCACGCCGGCAAGTTGAAGCCGTTGGCGATGCTAAAATGGCAGATGTGGTCAATATGGGGCGCGGCATGGCAGTGAACCCCGGCACAAGCTTGGGGCTGGCCGGGAATATGGCCTCATCTGGGTTCGGTGGGGCAATGCAAGGACATGGCCAGGCTGGTTCAATTTACGGACAGCAGCACAATGCTCAAATGCAAGCGTGGCAAGCAAACCAAAACCAAAGTGCTGGGATCGGTCAGGGCATTGGAATGCTCGCCGGGGCCTTCATGTCATCGAAGGATTCCAAGACCAACAAGAAGAAGTCCATGGGTGTTCTGGACGCGGTCAAGGACATGCCCGTGGAAGAATGGGAATACAAGAAGGGCATGGGCGATGGCGGCGGTCGCAAGCACATCGGGCCTTATGCCGAGGACTTCGCCGAGAAAACCGGTTTGGGCAATGGCCGCGAAATCAGCGTCATCGATGCCGTTGGCGTCAACATGGGCGCCACCAAAGAGCTTGCCGCACAGGTCGATCGCATCGAATCCAAGATCGACAGCATTGGCGGGCGCAAGAAGGTGAAGGAGGCCGCGTAAGATGGCATTCGCTGGCGCTTTCCTCAAAGGCATGGCCGGTGGTGTCACCGCCCGAAACGATTACGACCTGCGCCAGCGGGAGATTTCCGCAATAGAAGCATTGGGGCAGAAGCGTTCGGAAAGCAGACAGGGAATGTCGTTGTCGCCCGATTCCATGCAGCCCGCCAACCAGAACAGTGCTTTGCGCGGCCAATCCCGCCCGCGTGCTGGAATGGGATCGCAGGAAGTTCGGTTCAACAACTGGATGAGCAATCCCGATCTGGCGCGTGGGATTATGGAAACCGCCGATGATCTGGGCATGGACCCTTTGGACCTTGCCACGATCATTTCCTATGAGACTGCCGGAACCTTTGACCCGACAAAGCGGGGGCCAACGACACAATGGGGCCAGCATCGCGGCCTGATCCAGTTCGGAGAGCCACAAGCACGCCAGCATGGTGTGAACTGGGATGATCCAATCCGGTCGCAACTGGGGCGTGATGGCGCAATCGCGCGATACTATCGCAGCAGCGGATGGAAGCCGGGTATGGGGCTGATGGACGCCTATTCCATCGTAAACGCAGGCGGCCCAGGCCTTCACCATCGTTCAGACGCCAATAACGGGGGTGCCCCCGGAACCGTGGCTGACAAGGTCAATTCACAGATGGCCGGTCATCGCCAGAAAGCAGAGGCTATGCTGACACGCTTTCAGTCATCATCGCCGGAACCAGAACAAGACAACGAACCGTCCACATGGGGCTGGGCAAGAGAATACCAAAGGGGTAACGCGCGATGAGCTTTTTTGCTGGATTTGTCCAAGGCGTTTTTCAAGGCAAAGATTGGCGTGAGGCGCGCGATGATCGCAAGCGCCGCCGCGAATTCGAGGATGAGGATCGGGAATGGACCGGCGAGGCGCGTGGGCGCCAACGTGATGTCTGGGGCCAGCAAGACGAGGACCGCGAACGCCGTAACCGGCAAAGCGATGAAGATCGTCGTGTCACACAATCCGAACGTGAGCGCCGCGAAGCATTGGAGCGGCAGGAACGCGAATTGCTGGGCGGCTTGTTCGATGGCAACCGCGATCAGGGGCTGTCCGCTTCCGAAGCCCTGCCCGATGGCCGTGACACGCGACAAGACACCCGCCCGCCACAGCGCCGCAGCCTGACACTGGAAGGGCTGGGACAGGTCGGCGCATCAGCGCAAGGCCAGATGTCCAATGACTTGCTGGCAGACCGTGTGGCACGACAGGAGCCGGTCCGAACGTCACCACAACCGAGGGTGGCGGGACAACCAACAGACCCGCGCACCCCCGATGCGACAACAAGCGCGGCTGATGGACGAATGGATCCCCGCGCGGGCCAGCCTGTGCAGCCTCTGCAAGCAGCGCAACAAATGCCGCAACAACCGCAAGCGCCTCGTCAATGGATCGACAGCACCCCGCCCATTGTTGTGCAGACGCCAAGCGGCCCTATTCGACAAGATGTTTTGCCACCAGCGCCACGGCCCGCAAACCCAACACGTCAGATCGCACCTGATACAGATATGTATGATCGGCAGGCTTGGCGCGGGCTTTCGCTGAACAATCTCATCGCAAGCCCCGCCGCTGCCAGCACAGTGCAGGACAGCGTAACAACCGGCACGCCCTACACCGCAGCGGAATTGCCGCCCCGCGCGCAGCAAAACCTGCCAGTGTCCGATGACCACCCCTTCAGGGGTGCGATTGAACGCGACCGCGCGCGCGGCGGCCTGAGTTCGGCGGCTGACACCCAGAACCCGCAAATCGGCCGGCGTATCGCGCTGGGTGTGTCCGATATTGCTGACCGGCTGCAAAACCCGCAGATCGATACATCATCGCCGGAGTTTCAGGAATTCCAGCGCATGAACCCCGAAGCAGCCACACAAGCGATTGAGCAAAGCCAAGCCGCACAGCAGCGCCAAGCCCAACGTCAGGCCGAACGTGAGGCTATCGCGGGCAGTCGGCGCAATCAAGGCACGCAACAGCCCCCTGCCCCAGCGCCAGCGCCACAAGGCAGCCAGCCCCAAGGCGCAGATGCTCAGCCCCGCGCTGCGCGCCGCGATGTTGACCTGCGCATATCCGGCAGGCAGGCTGACCTTGGCGGTGTTGCCGATGCGGTCACATCAACCGATAGCGGGACGCCCATTTTATCCGTGCGCCGCGGTGAAAATGAAATCGCTCAATCCGCAGGCATGAGTGCGGCACGGGCGCTGCGACCCGGCAGCCAGCAAGCCCCGAACCGCACACAGGTCAGGGAATCCGCACGCCGTGTGGTCAAGCGTTTCGAGGATCATGATATCGAACGCATCGAAAGTTTCTATGTTCAGCAAGGTGACTTCGCCAAAGCCAAAGCGTTCCGCGATTGGGCAGGGGCAGCAAACACCCGGCGCGGCATGGAGAAGTGGGCCGAAGCCATGACGTATTGGGGGATGAACGATGATGAAAATTTCCTCGACGCCATCACTCAAGTTTACAATTCGCAAGGCTATTACGATGATGGCCTGACTGCCGTTCGAGAGGGCACCAGCTTTGAATTTGACCAGCAAGGTCAGATCATCGGGGCAACCGTCACTTTCCGCGACGAATCCACCGGCCAAACCTTCCGGCAGCAGATCAATGGTCCGCGCGACCTGATCGGGTCCGCGATCATTGGGGCACTGGCGCCGGAATCGGTGTTTGACATCATGGAACAAGCCATAGGCGGGTTCGGGCCGCAGCAGCAGCAAGGCCAGATCACACCGGCGCAGCGCGTCAGTATCCGCCAGCAAGCCATGAAAGAGGCCGAAGCCGCCGCCGGTCTGGGCGGTCAGGTCACACCGGAAATGATCGATCAAGCCGAAGAACGCATACTCAGCCGCATGATGGGCGGGGTTGGCGCGGGTGTAGGTGGTGATGTTCCCCTACTGACCGAATAAGAAAAGGCCCCCGAATTGGGGGCCTTGTGTTGTTCAAATGGCCAAACTCAGGCTGGGCTTGATCAGCTTCGCAAGCGCAGTCAGACCTTTGGGGGTCACTCTTACCTGTTCCGTGACCTTTTCAGAGCCATCGGCGCGCAGAACAGTTGTCACCTTGTGTTCAAGCATACCGGCAGTCGTTTTGCTCTGATAGCCCAGCCAGCTTGCAGATCCCGCGCGCTTGTATATCCAGCCGTTGCGACTCAGATAATCGAACAGGTCTTTAGGCCGCATCTGCAATGCTTTGGCTGCCTCAGTGATATTCAGGCTGCCATCAGCCTTACTCAAGCGATCCAATGCTTCCTCAGATGGCAAGAGTTCCTGAACGCGCTGCTCCAGCTTCTCGGTGCGCTCACTATAATTCAGCAACAGGTTGCGAAGCTGCGTCGGGTTGTTCAGGTCGATTGTGCCGCCATCCCGCGCCACACGCTTGACTTCTGCTTCCAGCGTATTGAACGCTGAAATGTAGGACAGCTTCCATTTTAGAGCCTTCGTGCCAGTGAAACCCATGGCCAGCAATGTGAACCCGTCACGGTCCATATCGAAGCTACGGTATGTCTGGCCGTTGGAAGGCTCAACATATGGGGTCTGCATAAAATTATGCAGACCTAGATCAGGCTCTTGCTGGATTAGATTGTCGATGCTGTTAAGAACCGACCGGTGTTCTTTGCCAAAAAACGCGGCCACATCACGGCTGTTGGCAAATACTTCACCTTCGCGCGCGAACACAACTGGCTGACGTTCCGCATTTATTGCTACATCTTGCTGGTTCATTATGCTGCCTCCGCCCATTCGCGCACTTCCTTGTAGATCAGATGCCCAAGTGGGCCATCACACGGCGCATGTTCTCCGAAAAAGGTGTATGCTGCGATTTTCAGAAGCACGTCACGCGGCTCCTGTGATGGTGTTTGAACCACTTCATCAGCGAGTGCTAAGGCGTGATCGGACTTTGAAACGGAAAACCCTTCCGGTGCGGTGTCTGCGGTCGCCCGTGCGCTACGCCAAATGTCGAACGCTTCCTGAACTGGTGTTTTTGCCTTGCAGCCATTCAGGCCTGCCAAGGCGAAGTAGAAAAAAGCAGCATCGGTGAAATACCTTTTACGGCAGGACTCGCCTTCCCTCCGCACAGGTGTAGTGATAGTGCTGGCCATAGCCATTGTGCGATCTCCCTTTTAGATCGTGCTTCGGTTAGGCCGCGTTTGGTGCTCCAACACCTTGCGCGGCTGATTTATTTATGGCATACCTTAGAGCATCGCGTCAAGCATCACTTTAAGTATAGGTTCCAGCATGAAGGAAAACATAAAAGTCAGAGAGAATCGACTGCGCAGAATGGCGGATCGGCAAGGGCTTAGGTTGATGAAGAGTCGCTCTCGTGATGTAAATGCCATAGATTATGGTCTTTATGCGCTGATAGACCATCAGCATGGAGGGGCGATTAACCCTGCTCTTGCTAATCGCTGGACGTGCAGTTGGACCCTCGATGACGTTGAGGAATACTTGACTTCAGACTAGATTAAATTGAGCAAAATAGGTCGCTTGCAAAATGAAAAATACAAAACTCATCAATGCCTTAGCCGTGTCATCTGCTGTTTTGATATCCGGCTGCGTGAGTGGATCGCAGGAAACTATGACTGGCCCATCTGGGCAACAGATGTCGGTGGCGAAGTGCAGTCAGTCCCCTAGCGGGTGTTACCAGCAAGCCTCGAACACATGCCAAGGGCCTTATCAGGTCACCGATAGTTATCGCAAAATGGGTGGATTGCTCGCCGATGCAATTCCGGGGCCGGTTTCTTGGTATTACATGACGTATCAGTGCGGACCGAGTGACGGGCGCACCCCATCATTCCCAATGCGAGGCGCCGCATACACGCCACCGCAGCCGCAGCAAGTAGTGCAGCCCCATCGCACGCCAAGCACAACGAATTGCAACCAAGTCGGCACTTCTGTCATTTGCAATCATTATTGATTTAGGGTTCAGGGCTTCCCAACCATCATTCGGCCAGTGAAGTAAGCAACTGGCAGGCCTATAATCATGGCCAGCCCTACTGGAACGCCCAAAAGCGCCAACATGATTACAGCCACGCCTGAAGCCCAAATGCCGCTCACCATCACCGAATTGAACACGCACAATTCCGCAAGCCATTCAGGAAAGTTATCAGCGTCGAAGCACGAAATTAGCGCCAAGACGCCAATAGCCAGATAGGGCACCAAGAATATAAGGTATTGATCCACTGGAAAGCCGCATTTTTGGTTGGGCTTTCAGCTTACTGATGTTTATGGGGCCACGCAAGTTAGACGGTCCAGACACAACATATAGTCTTTATTGATAGGCCGATTCAATATATTGTGTCTAAATCGCCCCAAGCCAGAGGTTCTCGCCGTGTCAAACCTTTTCGACCGCGACTATGCAGCCGCCAATCGTTCCCCGTTTCAAAAGGTAGAGGACATCGCGCGGCAATCCCGTGTTCCGGTCAATGTTCTTCTGACCTTGGGGGAGCGGGCGAAGGTCGAAAAGCCGGAGGATTTGATTTCGGTTGCCCAAACCGCCGCTGAAGAACTTGGCCCCGCGATCAGTGAGGGGCAAGATATTCGCGAGATTATCCGGTCCATGGCCGGTGACGAATCCGATGCCTTCTTTCAGCGCGCCCGTGAGATAGGCAACGAGCTTTATCCAGACCGCATGCAGGCCGCACAGGCGCAGCGCCAGCAGGCCGCCAGCGCACAGGGCAGGCGCGGTATCGGCGAGAACCTTGCCATGGGTGCCAAGCAGTATCCCGAAGGGTTCCTGTCCGGTGTCGGGCGCGGCATCCAGATGCTTGGATTCGATGATGCAGGCAATGCGGTTGTTCAATTCGCAGAAGATACCTTTGGCCAATCCGAAGATGAGAAAGCCCGCAGTGCCGCCATCGCGGAACAAAGCCGACTGGATCAGGAAATCTTTGACGGGTTCATAGCGGCTGCCCCCGGCATTCTGGGCGATATCGCTGCGTCCGTTGCCGGTGCAAAAACAGGTGCGGCCATCGGGGCGGTTGCGGGGCCGAAGGGCGTGGTTGTTGGTGGGCTTGTCGGTGCCATTGCTGGCGCTACAGCCAGTATCTTGCCCCAAATGATCGCATCGGCTTGGGGAACAGCCGAAGCCAATGACTGGGACACCGAAGATCCTGATGTCCAGTCCCGGATATTGAAAACAGCCATCGGCACAAGCATGGTGCAAACCCTATTCCCCGCCACAGTTGGTAAGGCGCTGGGTGGGGCAATCAACGTAGCCGCAGAAGGCGCTGCCAGATCGGTAATTCAACGCGCCGCCGCTGGTGCGGCCGCAGGTTCGGCCCTTGAGGGCACGGCGGAAGCTATCGCCCTTCTAAGCGAACAAATCATGTTCGACCGTGATGTCCAGAACGCTTTGACAGATGATGACTGGCGAGCCGTTGGACCTATCCTGCTGGAGAAGTTCGGGCGGGAAGCTGTTGTGGCGTTCGGGATCGGCGCGCTTATGGGTGGCACGATCGGGGGGCCTGCCGCCGCAGTTGAGCGGGGCCGCGCAAATCGTCAGATCGGGCAGGATCAGGCACAAATCCCCCCTGCCCTTGAAGGTATCTGGGCACAGGCAGAGGAACTGGCCCCCGGTGAAGTGAACGGGGTTCCTAAGTCAGAGCATGGCGCGTTTATGCGTGGTGTTCTCAATGAGCTGAACGGCGCAGAATTCGGCTTGTCGCGCTTGACAGATGGCGACCCGACCGAAGGGCGCACAGCCGCACAGCAACGCGCCTATGAAAAAGGCATTGCTTGGGCGCGGCAGCAGGGCGGTGATGTGGCCGAAGGTCTGCGTGCGAAGGCGAAAAGCGATACGCAGGCCGCACAAGAGGCGATGCAACAACCCACTGCCGCGATCGATGAGCGTGCAGGAAGTGACGAACGCGACGATATGTCCGCACCGGAACCCAAGCAAGGCAGCCTTTCGCATGCCGCGCTGGAGGGTGCCCGCCGTGCTGGAGCAGTCGCACAGGATACCGGAGCGGTTGGGGTTTCGCCGCAGTCCGGTATGCCCGGTGGTGATCCGCAAGCCTCGGAGGTTGATCAGGGACGGTTGCCTCAGCAGGACACCACCGGGCAGCAAATTCCCGCTATCCTTGAATTCCGTGGCGATATCGACCCTGAAAACGTGTTTATCATCGGGGAAACGGAGACGGGTGTTCAGATCATGGACCCTGAGACCGGCGAGATTGGGGAAATCGCGCGGGCTGATATCGAAATGGGCATTGTGAGCTTGACGCCGTTGGGTGAGGCCAGCCAGCAGGCTGATCAGCCCGTCAGCATGTCACCGGCCAGCGAGGCCCCGCAGGGCGAAGCGATCCCGCCGCAGCCCGACGAATATGAGAGCGCAGTTCTGGAGTTCGGCCAAATCGCCGACAACCTGACCAGCATAGGTCAGGCAGAACGCGTGCTGGCCGATATCTACACCACAAGCCGCGAGTTCGGGGAAAACGAGGAGTTGCGCGCGATCCGTGAGCGGATTGAAGGCTATATTGAGCAGCAAGAAGCGCAGCAACGTGACGCAGAGGAGGCGCAGCGCGCCGAGGACAGCCTGATTGAATCGCCTGACCCGCAGGCAAGCGCGGAGGACGCCACGCCACTGGGCGAGCTTGGTTCGGGCGCGCAAGGCGCATCCGGTGCCGCCGCTGTAGCCCTTGGCGCGATTGCGAAAGCGGATGGCACCCCGTTCAAAAGCGCTGCAGCGCTGAAACAGAAGATTGCGCGCGATGGCTTGAAGGTGGATGAATACGACATTGTCGAGCGTGAAGGCGGGTTTGTGGCGGTCAAGAAGGCCCAAACTGAACCACAAACCGATTTGATTGATCCAGATGTTCCACAAGCAGGGCAGGACATTGCCCCCCAAACCGAAGGAGAATCCACCGATGGCATACAGCAAGGGCAGCAAGAAGGGTTGCAGCGGCAAGGGCGGGAAGAAGAAGTAGCGCAGGAGCAGGCCGCGCCGGCGGGAGAAACCCCGGCGCAGGCTTACGATGGCGTCACTGTTGAGGATATCCGCGAACGCGCCGCCGTGCTGCGCGGACTTCCCGAAGATCGCCCGCCAGTCGTTCCGGGTATCAGCATCAAGTGGGACGCCAAGGAAAACGGCTTCATCTTCTCTCGCAAGCACAAGGATAGAGTGCTTGAGGCAGCCTATGTCATGGAAGATGATATGGCGGCTGAGAAATCCAAGGATGGCCCCACGACAGCCGAGGACTTCGACAAGATTGCCGCCGAGACGGACCCCAACCCGACCCCCGCGCAGGCCGAAGCGGAAAACTACCGCACGGCAAAGACCGACTGGCGCGGGCTGAAGTTGTCGATCGAGAACCGCAAGGGGACTGAACGCAAGGGCGTTGGTCCCGATGGCACGGAATGGTCTGTGACCATGCCTGCGCACTATGGCCGGATACTGGGCACTATAGGCGCGGATGGCGATCATGCAGATTTTTACATGGGTGACAACCCAGACAGCAACCGTGTGTTTGTGGTTGATCAGAAGGATGCGGAGACAGGCGCGTTCGATGAACACAAGGTTATGCTGGGCTTCAACACCCAGAAAGAGGCCAAGGACGCCTATCTAGCGGGCTTCAATGATGGTCGGGGCCGTGACCGCTGGGGCGGTGTAACGGCCATGAGCGTGGCCGATCTGGGCGCGGCGCTGAATGATCAGGCTCGCTGGCAGAAGCCTATGAAGATGGTTGAGCCCGCGACGAAGGGGGCGCAGGCGACCGCTAAGCCTAAAAGTAAAACACCAAAGCAGAAACGTGAGGCACGCAAGGCAGCGCTGGCCGATTACTTTACGCCGGGGAACATCGTCAAAAGCTATGGCGGAACAGACAGGGTTTTGTCCTACTTACCTGATGATGATGGCGGCTTCACCGTCACCGTGGAATCTGTAGTTGAAAGCGATGGTAATTGGCTGAAAAACCCGAACGACAGTCGCATTCGCACGCACAGCACGTCACCAAGCGAAGCAAATTTGCGTGCGGGCCCTATAAAGAGCGCTGATCCCGCCCCCCGTGATCCTGCGAGCTGGGTGATCCGCAACAAGGATACCGGCGAAGTCGTGATGGAGACGACTGATCAGAAAAAGGTTGATGCCCTCAACACGGAAAAATATGAAGCGGTCCCGATCAGAGAGTATTTGGCGAGCTTGAACAATCAGAATGCCTCCGGGGCGCAGGCAGAGGCTACACCCGAAGCGGAAGAAACTGACCACGAACCCGCCCCTGTCCCTGCATCCAAAGCCATCAAGGGACTTTCCGAAGCAGAGAATACAGAACTTGCCGCGCTTGAAGCGCAGTTTGTCGACAAGTTTAAGGGCCAGACCAGCTCAGGGCTTGATCCGGATATGGTGTCGATTGCCCTGAAAATCGGCAATCTTTATGTGCGTGCTGGCCGCAGGCGATTCCGCGACTTGATCAATACCATGATGGAGCGAATGGGGCTTTCGTTTGATCAGGCCCAGCCATATGCACGCAATGCTTACAACCAGATTCGTGATGACATGGATTTGGCAGGTGATGACGTGTCCGATATGGACAGTTCCAGCGATGTTATGGCCGAGATAAGAGCATTTCGCGCAGAGGAATCGCGCAACGCCGCTGAATCTGCTACAGTGGAAGAAGCGAATGCAGAAGGTGACGCAGATGTATCAGATGCCAGCGGAAATCTGGAACCAAGTAGCGGAACACAACCCAGTGACGGATTGGGGGCTGAGGGTGTTCCCGCAGCCGCAGCACCTGATGAACGCGGAACTGGAAGTGAAGGAGCGGCAGCTTCAGGAACAGGGCGTGGATCAGTCAGTGATCAACGCTTATCTGGTGATGATGCCACTTCTGTGGGAGCGGGTCGCGATAGCGAAGCTGGTGCAGAAGCGCCCGATTCTGGCGCAGGCGTTCCCGAACGTGGAGACGCCGGAAGAAGCGGTGCTGATAGCCAGTCTGGATCGGAATCTGACGGAGGAAGATCAGGAAGCCCTCAAAGCCCTGCTGGAAACCGAGCCGACCTGAAGGCACGCATCGCCGCGCAAAAAGCGGCGGATAAAGCGCGTATCCCTGTCAAGCTGGCTGACCCTGACAATATCGCTGAAACCCTGCCCCTGCTGTTCGAGAGCCAGCAGCAGGACGTTCTGAAGGCTGAGACACGCTTCCAGAACCCCGACAATCACGGCATGATGTTCACCAACGGAACTGGGACCGGAAAGACCTTTTCGGGTCTTGGCGTGGTCAAGCGCTTCGCCTTGCAGGGGAAGAACAGCACTCTAATCATAGCGCCCACCCAAGGTATCATATCGGACTGGATCAAGTCCGCTGGTGATATTGGCCTTGATGTTAAGGCACTGGATGGCATCAGGGATGCCGGTGACGGAATTTCTATCACCACATATGCAAATCTGGGTGAAAACGTTTTTCTTGCCACCCGCGATTTTGACCTGGTCGTCGCCGATGAAGCCCAGACGTTGATGCAAAACGAGGGTGGGGACAGCACAGCCGCGCTTGACACCTTCCGCGCCATTACAAACCACCCGCGTGGCTATGCCTATCGTGCCGACATGCTTGAGCATGAATTGGTTTCGGAGGTAAGGGCGCTGCGTAACGAAATCGACGCGGCCAGAAAATCCGAGGATCAGCGCCAGCTGCAACGTGTGGATGCGCTGGTTCAACAGCAAGAAGCACTCCATCAGAAACTGAGCGAGCGCAGAAAGGCACATGTCGAGCGCTTCGCTGCCCAAGACCGCAGCAAGGCCGTGTTCCTTTCGGCAACCCCGTTCGCTTATGACAAGAACGTTGATTATGCCGAGGGATATTTGTTCGACTATCCCGCAGTGGAGAACAAGGGCGGCTACAACACCGCCGAGGGCCGTGACGCCTTTATGGTGCAGAATTTCGGCTACCGGATGCGCTACAACAAGCTCACCCGCCCCGAAGGTGATGTGAATAGCGCCGTTATGGAGCGTCAGTTCCATGAGCGCCTAAAGGCCGATGGGGCGCTGTCCGCGCGGGTTCTGGACGTGGATGCCGATTATAGCAGGGCTTTCGCGCTGATCGCTGACAGCAACAGCCCTGGCATGGCCCTTGGCCAGCAGATCGACCGCGCAATGAGCGTGATGTGGGATGATAACGACAGGCGGTTTCACGATCTACATGAGTTTGTGCGCAAGCGCTTCGACTATCTCACCCGCATGCGCCTTCTCGAAGCTATCAAGGCAGAAGCCGCAATCGACATGATCAAGGCCGACATGGCCCTTGGGCGTAAGGTCGTGGCCTTCCATGATTACAACAGCGGCGGCGGCATCAATATCTTTGACACCAGCGCCATGCCGAATGATGCGGTTCGGGACCAATACCAGTTGTTCCGTTCTGAAAACCCATGGTCCGATGATCTGAACTTTTCCGGCATGCGCAGCCCGATCGAAACTTTGTCCGATGCCTTTCCCAAGGCGCTGATCTACAACGGCACGGTAAGCAAAAAGGCGCGTGAGGATGCGAAACGCCTGTTCAATGAGGATGGTTCGGGCTTTGATCTGATCGTGGTGCAAAGCGCCGCCGGTGAGGCCGGTATCAGCCTGCATGATACCACAGGCCAGCACCAGCGTGTGTTGCTCAATTTAGGCATGCCGACACGCCCGACCACGGCCATTCAGGAGGAAGGCCGTATCTATCGGGTTGGTCAGGTCACAGACGCTATTTTCCGCTATCTGAACACCGGCACCGATTGGGAGAGGCACACCTTTGCCCAGCGTATCGCTGAACGGGCATCCACTGCTGAAAATCTTGCCATGGGCGAGCAAGCGCGCGCGCTGAAGCAATCCTTTATCGAGGCATTCACAGAAAGCGATACAGTCACTCCGGGGGAAGGTGAAGGAGTCGGCGGCAAGGATCGGGACCGTATGGACAACTCAATCAGTCCATATGAGCGCGCAAAGACCTATTATTTCAGCCAGCAAAAGCGCACAGGTCGGCGCGACCGGCGTGAGGGTGTCGATTATTTCGCAACACCTGAGCCAGTTGGCTTCAAGATGGTTGAAATGGCAGACCTGAAGCCGGGTGAAAAGGCGCTGGAACCGTCTGCTGGGCATGGTGCAATCGCGCGGTTCTTCCCTGAGACTGTGAACAGCACGATTGTAGAGCCGGAATTTGGGCTTTTGAGCCGTGCCATGCTGGCGCAAAACGAAGCGCGCGCCGAACAAATGCGGTTCGAGGATCTTCATATCGCCAACAAATACGATGCGATTGTGATGAACCCGCCCTTCGGCGCAGGCGGCAAGACCGCAATGGAGCATGTGGCCAAGGCCATGAAGCACTTGCGCAATGGTGGCCGTATCGTTGCATTGATCCCAGAGGGGCCAAGCGCGAACAAGCGCTATGATGCCCTGATGGAAAGCACCGAGGCCAAGGATTTCTACGAGGTCGCAGAGGTCAAGTTGCCAACCGCCACCTTTGGACGGGCCGGAACCGGCGTCAAAACCCGTGTTGTTGTCATCGAAAAGCATACCGATGCCGAGGTTGCCAAAACCCTGAACCATCAGCGCAGGGATTACGACAGCGTTGACAATATCAATGATTTGTTTGACCGCATCGAAGATATGACGATCAACGCGCGCCGTGAGCCGTTGACGAAAGATGCTGATATTGAGGTCTACGATGCCCGTGGGAAGCGCACACTGGGCGGGTTCAAGGTCCAATACACCCCTGACACCGTGAAAATCACTTCGCGTATCCAAAGGCCTGTATTTGCGGCACTGGTGAAAGAGGCCGATACGCAAAGCGGCGCCTATGACCGTGATGCGAAGGCGTTTTCTTTTCCAAACATGGAAGCCCGCGATAACTTCCTTGAGGCGCTTCGCAAGGGTGTAGAGCCTGTAAGGCCGGATGAGAGCGGGCAAAGCACCTTCACCCTGTCCGAAACCACACATGCCAAGAGAGGGGTCAAGCTGTTCGTGGCCAGTATCGATGCGCGCGTATCCCCTGAAGAATTCAGCAGGTTGCGCAATCTGGCAAAGGTGCATGGTGGTTATTGGTCAGCCTATACCAAGATGGGTGCGATCCCCGGATTCCAGTTCGAGACAGTCGCAGAGCGCGGCGGGTTTTTGGATGCCGCACAGGTCGAGGCCAAAGAATCGCGTATTGCCCCAGACCAAGAGCCTGTTGCCACGTTGCGCGGCGATGAGTTGGGCGTAGCGTTTGACGGTGCTGCTGATATGCCGGCACTTCGCAAGGCTGCGCAGAACTGGTATCGGGACAACCTTTCTGGGACCACAGCCCAAATGAAAGATGGTCGAACGGTCACGTTCGGGCGGCGCGGATTGCGGAAAAGCACAACAGGTTCAAAAGGCGATGTGCTTCTTCGCTCAGTTCCCGCGATAAAGAATATAATCGAACAGGGCGAAATTGTGCTGACTGAGCCGGGGAACAATCCGGCTGTTCTGGAACGGGTCGTTATCGCCGCACCAGTGTCGATTGATGGTGAGACATACCCGCTCGCCGTTTCTGTCCATAAGAACGCAAATGGCAGGTTCCATTATGATTTGACTATGGATCGGGATGGGATCGGGCGTCCGGGGGTCGATCTTCCCGGCGGGATCACGAATGAATCGCGTCAGTCGGCATTGGAAGGCACGCCCGATGATCTGAATCTATTCATTGCGGATGGTTCTGTCAACGTAGCGCAGACAGATACTGCCCCCACCCCCGATGATATGCGCCAGATCGCAAGCGCTGTTAAGGCTGAACTGTCCCGTTCCATCCCCGGCGGCGGCATCACCGCCAATGTGGCGCGGGGGCTGCTCAATGCGGCTGGCGTGCCCATCCAAGGGCGCTGGCAGGGGCGCCGCGCGATGATCGAGGTCAATCCCGACAGCGCCGACAGCCCCGTAGGCACACTGCGCCATGAGATAGTCCATGCGCTGCGCGATGCGGGCCTGTGGGGCAAGCCCTATGGCCTGTTCACGCGGGCCGAGTGGCAGGGGCTTGTGGCGGCCGCACGGCGCGACAAGGCGCTTATGGCGCGGATTGATGATCTGTATCCCGACCTGAACCAGACTGACCGGCTGGAAGAAGGCGTGGCCGAGCTTTACCGCCTCTGGGCGCGCAACATGGATCAGCGGAGCGGGCTGGACCGGGCGTTCCAGAAGATCCGGGCGCTGTTTCAGGCGCTGGCCAATGCGTATCGGGGCCAAGGCTTCCAGTCGGTAGCGCGGACGTTCGAGGGGATTGCCTCTGGCCGTGTGGGTGGGCGCGGGCTGGGCGGCATGCAGACCACAGGCGCGGTGGCAGCGGAATCCCGCTTCGCCCCGGCCCGCCGCACTGATGGCACCTTCGCCACCAAGGCGGGCGAGTATTCTAAGGCATTGTTGGCCGATGGCGGGCGCGTGACCGACGCGAAAGAGCGCGGCCTGATCGGCAACATTCTGACCGATGCCATGGGCGGCAAGAGCGACCGTGTGAACCTTCTGGCCCTTGTGCCGGGTGAACCCCTGATCCGTGAGCTTGCCAAGAACATCAAGTCCGCTCAGAAGTATCTAAGCATGAAGCACGACTTCTCCGCCATGAAGAACAACCGGCAGAAGATGGCGGCCGACATCGCGGAAGAATGGGGCTCATGGGGCCGAAAGAACGCCAAGAGCAATGAGGTTCTGATGGGCCTGATGCACGATGTCACCATTGCGGGTGTCAGCCCCGCAGAGCCTATCAGCTTCAGGCCGAAGCGCACGGATGAGGGCAAGGCAGCATACGCCGAATATCAGGCCCGGCACAAAGACATCTACGACACCTTCAAGACCCGATTCGACCGCCTGCCCAAGAAGGCGCAGGAAATGTATCTCAAGGTTCGCGATGCCTATGCCGAGATGAGCGAGACCGAGCGCCAGATCATTCTTGAAAACGCGCGGCGTGCGATGGAGTTGAACGTCGAGCGGGCGCAGCGCCGCTATGATGCCCGGATGAAGGAAATCGTGGAGGACGGGCTTGAAGGAGATGCGCGCGAGGCCGAGGAGGCCAAGGCCAAGGAGGAACTGGCTCAGGTCAAGAAGCGCGATGGCTACGGCAGGTCAGCGCGCCTCAAGTCGCTAAGGCTCATGTTCGAGAGCAACAAGGTGCAGGGCGATTACTTCCCCTTGATGCGCCACGGGAACTATCAGGTCACGGTCAAGGATGAGGCGGGCCGGATTGTCCATTTCGAGAAGTTTGAGAGCGAGCGCGCCCAGCTACAGGCACAGGCCCAACTCAAGCGGGAGAACCCGACCTTTGATGTCAAGGGCGGCGTGATGCCGACCGGATCGGCGCTGAAATCCATGCTCGATCCTACGTTTGTGGCAGACATCGAGGCGATATTGTCCGCGTCCGAGACCGATCCTGCGATCATGGACGCGATCTGGCAGAAGTATCTTGAGACCTTGCCCGAGTTGTCGCTTCGCAAGAACAAGATCCACCGCAAAGGCACGCCGGGGTTCACGCAGGACGCATTTCGCAATTTCTCCAAGCAGATGTTCCACGGCGCAAACCAGCTTGCCCGCCTGAAGTATGGGCAGGACATGCGCCTTGCTCTTGATGACGCGCACAGGGAGGCCAACGAGGCCGCAGACCCATCACGGGCTATGCTGGTCGTCAACGAGATGGAGAAGCGCCACGATTGGGTGATGAACCCGCAGAGCAGCGCATGGTCCACCGTCGCCACCACAGGTGCCTTCGTCTACTATCTGGGCGCGACCCCCGGCGCGGCGCTGGTCAACCTGTCTCAAACTATCGTCGTCGGTATCCCCGTTCTTGCCTCTGCGTTCGAGCGCGGGACGGTCGCGGGCGCAGCGCGTCACTTGGCGCGCGGGTTGCGCCAGTTCGGGCAGGCCAAGGGCAATCTGCTCAAATCCAAGCACCTGACCGCCGAGGAGAAGGCGCTGCTCAAGCGCGCACATGATGAGGGCGTGGTAGAGAAGACCCAGAACCATGACCTCACAAACTACGCCGAGAGCGGCATTGCCTATAACGACCGAGTTCAGCGCGTGATGAAGGTGATTTCGTGGATGTTCCACAATGCCGAAGTGCTGAACCGGGAGGTCACGTTCATTGCGGCGCACCGGATGGCAAAGGAGAACGGCCAGCACGGAGAACAGGCATACCAGACAGCCAAAAGGCTCAACCTCAAGACGCACTTCGACTATCAGTCAGAGTCACGTCCGCGCCTGCAGTTCAACGATTGGGTGAGGGTTTTTACAATTTTCAGAAACTACCAACTCAACATGCTGTATCGCCTGTTCCGCGACTCGCATCAGGCATTCCAAGGGGCCACTGAGGCAGACCGGAGGGAAGCGCGCGGCCAGCTTATCGGGATCACGGGCATGATGATGCTGATGGCCGGTGTCAGCGGGACATGGGGCTATGCGCTTCTCACAACGCTTCTGGGGCTGTTCAGCGATGGCGGCGCGGATGAGGTCGAGGAAGAAATCAAGGCCGCGCTGGTCAACACGCTGGGCCGGGACATGGCGGGTCTGATCCTCAAGGGCGTTCCCGGCCACCTGACCGGCACGGACCTGTCAAACCGCATGGGTATGCCGGAATTGTGGTTCCGCCGCCCTGACCGCCAGCAGGAAGGACAAGACCTTTACAACCACTGGCTTGAGCAGGCCCTTGGGCCAGCAGCAGGTATTGTAGGAAGCCAGTTCCGCGCCTTCAACATGGCGAAGGAAGGCGAGTGGCAGCGCGGGTTCGAGACATCCATGCCCAAAGCCCTGCGTGATGCGTCCCGCGCGATCCGCTATGCCAGCGAAGGCGTCACCACGTTCCGGGGCGATTCCATCATCGAGGACATCAGCCCCGCCGAGGCGCTGACGCAGGCCATAGGCTTCACCCCCGCGCGCGTGTCCGAGCGGTATCAGACCAACCGCTTCATGAAGAATGAGGAAATGCGGGTCAGAGGGCGCAGATCGCGCCTGATGGCTGACGCCTATCAAGAAGTGAAAGCCGGTGGCCCGCTATCGGATAGGACACGGCGCGCGATTCAGGAATTCAACGCCGAATACCCCGGCTATCCAATCACGTCCCAAACCTTGCGGCAGTCCTTCCGCGCGCGGGTTCGCGGCGAAATAGAAACTGTTGACGGTGTCCGCATCAATCGCAGCCTTGATCAGGAAATCCGTGAGGGCCGCGCCCCGACAATCTACAATTAGCGGTTTCCAAAATGACAGGCACAATATGTTGTGTTAATGTGCAGCAAATTGCGATGCAAACCGATATGGAGACTGCCGTGAAGGGAATGTGGGTGATGATTTGGGAGGCGCTGGTTCATCTCTGCACTGCCGCTGCACTTTGGTTGTCCGGTGAGGCCGGTCGAGTGGCGGTCGCGGGGGGCGCTGGCGCGATTATCAGATGGTGGGCATCTGAGAAGAAGAATTTGCGAAACGGGGTGGTGCAAACGCTGTCAGGCGGTCTGGTCGCCACATACATGTGGCCGCTGGTCTTCGGAATGCTGAACTTTTTTATCCCTGCTCTTGGGAAGGATCCTGAAACCATCGCGGCCAGCGCCTTTGTGGCGGGCATGATGGGGATCTCAATCGCAAAGATCGCCCTGGCGCTTGTCGAAAGCTACGCGCGTCAACACCAGCCTCCACAAGATGGAGGCCGCAATGGCTGATAAATTGTCATTCAAAAAAAAGTGCAGCCCTGTCAAGCGCACGGTGATTGAGGAGGGCAAGGCATGGCTCGCCGCCATGGCTTTGCTGTTGGTTTATCTCATCGCAACAGTGGGGATTTCTCAATGACCGCTGAACCGCGCCGGAAAACATGGAAGCGCGAAGTAGCCGTGGCCGTTCTGGCCTTATATGCCGGCGCATATGGATGGACGCTCTATGCGCTGTCTTGGGCACCGGCTGAAAACGCCAGTCAAATGGTCACGATGGTCAACGGTGCCGCGCCTTGGGTAGCTGCACTGGTTGGCGGGGCCTTTGGCTTGGATGGATATTCCAAGCAAATCAAGAGGCAGGATCATGGCCAATAATCCAGTATTGCGGCTTGGGTCGCGCGCGCCTTCTGTCCGCGACTTACAGACACTCCTGAACAGTGCAGGTGCATCGCCACGCCTTACGGTGGACTGGCATTTCGGCGCGCTCACAGATGCGGCTGTGCGGCAGTTCCAGTCGCGCATGGGCCTCAAAGTCGATGGTATCGCAGGGTCGCAGACATGGGCCACGCTGCGCGGCGCGCGACCGACAATCGCGCCAACCCCTGCCCCATCTACTCCAATCAAGGGCGCTACCAAGTTTGCCGCAGTTACGCGCGCACAGGCCCCGAATGTGTTCGGTGCTGCCGGAAATGCCCGCGCCGAAGCGGGCCGGTGCCATCTGCCATTTGCGCATGTATTGGCATGGAACTTGAGCGAAACTATTGTCCAGTTCCGGTGCCATGAACTGATCGCGCCAGCAATGACGTGGGTGTTTGCCGAGGCGGCAAAGCACTATGGCGAGGCTGAATATCGCCGCCTGCGTCTTGATCGCTGGGCCGGTTGCTTCAACCCCCGCCGCGTCCGCGGCGGCACGTCTTGGTCCATCCACGCCTACGGGGTGGCGGTTGATACTGACAGTGAACGCAATGGCCTTCACACGCCGACAGCAAATTCGCCCCTCGCAGGCCCGGAATATGCGCCTTGGTGGAGTATTGTCGAAGCATCTGGCGGCCTTTCCTTTGGCAAGAAATATGGAAGGGACTGGATGCACTGGTCGTATGTGCAGGAATGATCCCGCGTTCATGGATCATAGGCACCGCAGCGGTGGCGCTTGTCACGTCCAATGGCGTTTCTCTGTTGCAGGGTAAGGCATGGGGCGAACGGGTGGCAAATGCGCAGCATGATGCAGCCGTGGAAGCGCTGGAGGCCGAACTTGAAGAAGTCACCGCCAAGGCCGCGCAGGCCGAATCCGAACGCCTTGAACTGGAAAGGGAACGAAATGACCTCCTCGCAGACCTTGACCGGCAGGGCGATGCGGCTGACGGTGCTGGGCGTGTTGCCCTTCCTGCTGACAGCGTGCGAAGGATCGACGCCATCGGGCGCGCGCCTTAATCCCCCGCCGCCCTCACTGACACAGTCCTGTCAGGCCGCCGTGGCCTTGCCCGCGGGCGACATGACGCAGGCGCAGGTGGAGCGGCTCTGGCGGGCAGATCGTGCCCGCGTCACCGAATGTCGTGAAAAGCATTCAGGGCTTGCTACTTGGGCTGCGGGTGTTGTGGCGGCAGTTTCAAACCGGCCCTGATGAACGCATGTAGCTCTGTGCATGCCTCAAAGCTATCAAGCCCCATATAGCCGCGCTGCAATATCCATCCACTCATCCAGTTCGCCCAGTCGCCGGGGTAGTTATCCCCTTTGGCTGGACCTTCTGGTTTCGGAATAGGGCAGTCTGTATGGGGCTTGTCGGCCAGCGCGGCTTCGCGGCCAAGGTTGAAGGGGGCGGTCATTCCAGCGCTGCCAGTATGCGGGCTTCATAGTCAGCCTGTGCGGCGGCTTTGGCGGCTTCAAGGCTGTCATGAAACCTCTCCCCATCGTATCCCGTCCCGTGGCCGGGGTAGGAGAATGAAACCTCAAACTGACCGCGCCCCCGCCAAAGCGTAATCATATAGTTGGCTTGGTAATAGGCACCTGCCTTCGCGCCCATGCCTTCAAAATCCTTCCATTCCAGCGCCTTCACCTTTGGCGCAGCGCGGGCGTTCCATGCAAGGATAGCTCCATTTGTTGATGGCGCGAATGGCCCCATTGTAAGGCACCGCGAACAGTTCACAGCATAGCGTGTTGGGTTTTGCGTGGTTGCGAAGTAGGCTGGGTGATCGGCCTTTCCCATATCGTCAATCTCGCCCCCGCAAAATGGGCAAGGCTTCATCTCAACTTCTTCACTCATCCCCCAGCGCCTCCCGCGCTATTCTCTGTGCATCTGAAAGCACAGGAGTTGTGGTGATCTGGCGAAGGGCGGATAGCAACTTTTTGCTTTCCTTTACGGTCAACTGCCTAGGCCATGTTCGCGCGAGGTTGCGTGTTAGGCTCGGACTATCGAGGCCGCTAAAGACAGGATAAGGCGGAACCGATCTTGCCAGCCGACCGGCTATTGTCCTCAAGCGATCCGCCTGCTCAAATTTGCCTTCTTCGCGAAGCCACTCCATGACATCGACCATATCATCGACCGCCTCTTGCGCCGATCTACTGGTATGTTTCCAATCTTCAACAAATTTAGGGCGCTGGAGCGAAAGCCGGTCGAAAATATTTTCCACATCATTCGGGGTGCTGCGGCGCTCTACAAGCCCCCACCCCATGCTTGGCATGACACCCAGCCGCAGGTATTTCCAGAAAGGCAGGCGGAACCATAGCCGCCCGATCTGGCACTCATAGGCGGTTGCGCCCTTGAAATAGATCATCGCCATCAGATCAGTCCCTTCTCTGTCAGAAGGTTCTCCGAGGCCGTGAGTGTCGCCACCCCGCCCCGGCGCAGGTTTCCATCTGGGGCATCAATCTGGCACTGTGATAGCGGTATCCAGATGTCGGACCCGTCCTCAACATCGCGCACGCAGACCGCGCGCTCTGTCTGGTGCTGGAAGATCACAGAGACATCGTGAAGGTCAGACTTCATCGGCCTGCCCTTTCATCGCGTAACCCACACCTGCCGTGTTGTGCAAAGGCACTTCGACGATCATGGCGTCACCGGACCAGACGCAGACCCGCCACATATCGCAGTGCAGACCGGGAAGATCGCACTGCACGGTGATGCGTGTGACCTTGATGTATCGCTCAGGGGCTTCGTTCGGATCGTTCGTGGCGCGGACGTGGTCGCCAACCGCGAATGATCTTGCTTCCCCGTCAACGGGCAGGAAATCCACCCACTGCGCTTCGCGTAAATCACCCATCAGCCTTTCCTCCCAAAATGCCACCTGCGCATTTTGCTGTCGGGCAAACCGAAGCGCGCCCATGGCATAGATGTCCGCGCAATGTAGAAATAAAGAGGGAACCGACTGTCAAAGTGCAGCAACAACCCCGGCACCTTAATCAGATACATTGGGGGCATAAAGCACAGGTAAAACCATCGCTTCACTGGCCTTCCTCCCGCTTCGCCAACCAGTGTCTTATGGTGTCTCCGTCAAACTCGAACATTAAGCCAGTAGCCCTATAAGCTCCCAGCTTCAAATCGCCTTCTTTAAGGTCGCTCCGTTTTTTGCTGGAGATGACTGTCTTTCTAAGTATATCATCGGGATTTCCGGTCCATGCCGATGCGTCAAGCGTAAAAATAACATCGTGATCGCCGTCCCATTCATGCGTGAGCAGATCAGCTACGATTTCCTCAGCTTCGAGATCAATCACTGGCCTTCCTCCCGCTTCACATCATCTTGCTCCAGCAGGTCTGTCAGGGCGGCCAGCATATCGGCGGTGCTGGTGAATGCGCCGGATAAATCGGAGTTGGGATAGTGGAGGCGGTCGCCCCCACCGCCCACCAGCCAGCCGCCGTTATCTTGGCGCTCTATGCGGATGAGCCTGATGGGCTTTTCGGAACTCATGCGGCCAGCGGGCGGGTGTGGGGCATCCGGTTCATGGACAAAGTTTTCGCGCAGCCTGCGCTGAAACTCCAATTCCGACACCTTCTCGACATGCCTCATGTTGTAGATCGCCTCAAGCTGTTCGGGCGTCCACTGATCAGCGCGCCGCTCGGTCTTGGCCTGTTTATCGAAGCCCTCTGCTACGTCATCGACCTTGGATAGATCGTAAAGATGCCCGCGCCACGCCAGTAGCCGGAAGCCTTGACTCCTGCATTCCCTGAAAGCATCGCCAAAATTCAAACGATCAAGGTTCGTTTTAGCATCTGACTCCGGTCCCATTTTGCTGCACTCCTTGCTGCACATTTATTCTTGCAGAATAGAGCAAACACCAATAAACACAAGGCTTAGTAATTTGGTTGAACGGACACCCCATCCGCCACTTGCCCTCGCAAAAGCGTTCTCCCGATCCGGCTGGGGCCGGATTTTTCCGTTGTTTTCGAGGGTTATGCGGGTGGGGCTGAGCACTGGCCCCGGTACCAGATGGTCTGGCAGCAGTCTCATAGGGCCGGTATTCTCTGGACCTGATGACTGCGCGAATTTGGTGAATAGCTTGCAGGCAGCTGACATTATTGCGTTTTTCGGCATCCCGCGCTGAGCACTTCGACAGGAGTCGCATCCGGTCAAATGGAAAAGAAATCGAACCTGCAT
>NZ_JBQTCF010000021.1:0-80166 GCF_052379845.1 Roseinatronobacter sp. NSM
CCGGAAAAGATTGAAGCCATGCACGGGAATTCGTCCAAATTATGCTATAAACAATTGAAAAATAACGAAAATAAATTCGGAAAAAATATTCGGCCTTTTCACCCTGTGCGACCCGCAGCGCCGTTTGGGCGCCGTTGGGTGATTCCCCAGGCGCGCGGCCCAACACCAACGCCATACTTGTGAGGGCCATGAACGCGTGCTAGCGGTTGGTGCCTGCTTGGGGTCTGGGAGGGACTTGAGCCGTGCTTGATTATACACATGACACGACACTGGTCATTGCGTCATTGGCGGTGGCGTTGATGGCGGGGTTTACCGGCCTTTCGCTGACGCGCGGTGCATCCGCGCTGCCCTTGGGGCAACGCAAGCTTGCTGTGGTGATGGCGGCTATTTCCCTTGGCGGGGGCATCTGGTCCATGCATTTTGTGGCCATGCTGGGCCTGCAGCTGCCGATTCCCTTCTATTATGATGCGCTGACCACCTTGATGTCAGCCCTGCTGGCTGTGCTTATGACGGGTGTGGCGCTACTGGTTGTGCATTTCGGAACCCGCACGCAGGCGCGCATTGTTCTGGCCGGCGTCGTTGTGGGTATTGGCATTCCCGCGATGCATTATATCGGCATGTCAGGCATGCAACTGTGCAGGCCGGTCTATTCGGTCGCGGGTGTGGGTGCGGCGCTGGTGATTTCGGTTGCGCTTAGCGTGGTGGCCTTTGTGATAACCTATTCCAGACGCGAGCGGCTGAATATCATCATGGGCACGCTTGGCTTCGGGCTGGCGGTGTTTGCGGTGCATTTCATTGCGATGGCGGGCACGGGATTCGTGGCGCAGGGCGGTGTATCGGGTGCAGGCCCCATCATCAGCAATTCCGCGCTGGCCTTCGGGGTGACGGTGGCGGTGTTCCTGATCTCGGGGGCGTTTTTGCTGACAGGGGTGACGTTCCTGCCCGCCCCCGTCCCCGCCAGCACGGCCCCGGCACCCGATACGGCCCCGCCACGCCCCCCCGCAATGGACCCCCTGCCCCGCGATGCCGTGAAGGTGCCCTATGAAAAGGACGGGCGCACGCAGTTCATTGACGCACAAGACATCGCCGCCATCCGCGCCGAGGGGCATTATACCTTGCTCTATGCACAGGATCAGAAGCTGTTTTGCCCATGGCCCATCACCATGGCGGAAACGCGCCTGCCTGTGGATGATTTCATACGCACCCATCGCAGCTATCTGGTGAATCGTCGCCATGTCACGGGGTTTGAACGCAAGAAGGATACCGGCGTGTGTTATTTCGACACAATGACCGCGCTGGACAAGGTGCCCGTCAGCCGCGCCCGGCTGGGACAGGTGCGCGACTTTCTGGGGCTGTAGCGCGGCCCCTGCGCGATTGCTGCAGCTGCATACGCCGTTCGTGCGCTGAATTCGCATTTCGTGCAAATGGCCGCGAAACTGGCGCGGGGGCAATCGATTGACAAAATGTCGCAGGCTAGCGTCCCGCCATGGCGGCGCAAGCTGCCCCAATTTTGGGAGGAAGACATGATACCAGCCGCGTTCGAGTATCACCGGCCATCGGAAATCGGTGCCGCACTTGACCTGTTGCAAACCCATGGCGACGAGGCCCGCGTTCTGGCCGGTGGCCACAGCCTGATTCCAATGATGAAACTGCGTATGGCCGCGATCGAACACCTGATCGATTTGCGCGACATCGCCGACCTGCGCGGCATCCATATCGATGGCACGCAGATTCGCCTTGGCGCAATGGTCACCCAGTCAGAGTTGATCACCCATGAAGAACTGGTCAGCGCCGCCCCCATCCTGCGCGAAGCGGCCTTGCAGATTGCCGACCCGCAAGTGCGCTATATGGGCACTGTGGGCGGCAATGTGGCCAATGGCGATCCGGGAAATGACATGCCCGGCCTGATGCAGGCCCTTGGCGCCGAATTTGACCTGGCAGGCCCGTCCGGCACGCGCACAGTTGCCGCGCGGGATTTTTATGAAGCCGCCTATATGACCGCGCGCGAAGATGATGAGATTCTGACCGCCATTCGCTTTGACGCCACACCGGGCGGTTACGCCTATGAAAAGCAAAAGCGCAAGATCGGGGATTATGCGACCGCCGCCGCCGCTGTGCTGATCACCCGCGCGGGCGACAGTGTTGAAACCGCGTCCGTGGCGATGACCAACCTTGCCGACACGCCCATCTGGTCGCAAGCCGCCGCTGACGCGCTGGTTGGCACGACATGCGACGCGCGCGCCATTCGTGCAGCCACCGACGCCGCGCTGGCCGATATTGACCCCACCGAAGACAACCGCGGCCCCGTTGAATTCAAACGCCATGTGGCGGGAATCATCATTTCACGCGCGATTGCCCGCGCCTGGTCGCGCGCCTGACCCGCGCCAGAAAGGAACAGCCATCATGTCCAAGACAGCCATCAAACTGAACGTCAACGGCAAGACCGAGGAACTTCTGGTCGAACCGCGCGAATTGCTGATTTATGTGTTGCGCGAAAAACTGAACCTGACCGGCCCGCATGTGGGCTGTGAAACCAGCCATTGCGGGGCCTGCACTGTGGAGATTGACGGCAAATCCGTCAAATCCTGCACCATGTTCGCCGTGCAGGCGGACGGAACGGAAATCACCACCATTGAGGGGCTAAGCACGCCCGACAATCTGCATGTTCTGCAACGCATGTTCCGCGAACATCACGGGTTGCAATGCGGCTATTGCACACCGGGCATGATTACCCGCGCCCACCGCCTGCTTCAGGAAAATCCCAACCCCACCGAAGAAGATGTGCGTTTCGGCATTGCCGGCAACCTGTGCCGCTGCACCGGATACCAGAACATCGTCAAATCCATCCTTGCCGCCGCAGCAGAAATCAACGCCGCACAGGAGGCCGCAGAATGAACGACATGACCCCGGACCGTGACGACCGTATTGCCAACCTCAAGGGGATGGGCTGCGCGCGCAAGCGCGTCGAGGATGCCCGCTTTACCCAGGGCAAGGGCAATTACGTCGATGATATCAAGCTTGCGGGCATGCTGCATGGTGACTTCGTGCGCTCCCCCTATGCACATGCGCGGGTGAAATCCATCAACGCCGAAGCGGCCCTTGCCCTGCCCGGCGTGATTGCGGTGCTGACCGCCAAGGACCTGGAGCCGCTGAACCTGCACTGGATGCCCACGCTAGCGGGCGACAAACAGATGGTTCTGGCCGATGGCAAGGTTCTGTTCCAGGGGCAGGAAGTGGCGTTTGTCGTGGCCGAAGACCGCTACATCGCCGCCGATGCCGTCGAACTGGTTGAAGTGGAATATGAAGCCCTGCCCGTTCTGACAGACCCGTTTGCCGCGCTGGAAAGTGACGTTGTCCTGCGCGAGGATCTGGCAGGGCAGGACAGCGGCGCCCATGGCCCGCGCCGCCATCACAACCACATTTTCCTGTGGGAAGAAGGCGACAAGGACGCCACCGAACAGGTGCTGGACAGCGCCGAAGTGGTGGCCGAAGAAATGGTCTATTACCACCGCACCCACCCTTGCCCGCTGGAACCTTGCGGGTCCGTGGCCAGCATGGACAAGGTGAATGGCAAACTGACCCTTTGGGGCACGTTTCAGGCCCCGCATGTGGTGCGCACAGTGGCGTCGCTGCTGTCAGGGATTGAGGAACACAATATCCGCGTCGTCTCGCCCGATATTGGCGGGGGCTTTGGCAACAAGGTGGGGGTGTATCCCGGTTACATCTGTTCCATCGTGGCCAGCATTGTCACCGGCCGCCCCGTCAAATGGGTCGAGGACCGGATGGAAAACCTGATGGCCACGGCATTTGCCCGCGATTACTGGATGCAAGGCAAGATTGCCGCCACCAAGGACGGCAAGATCACCGGCCTGTGGTGCCATGTGACCGCAGACCACGGCGCATTTGACGCCTGCGCGGACCCCACCAAGTTTCCCGCCGGTTTTTTCCATATCTGCACGGGCAGTTATGACATACCCGTGGCCTATGTGGGTGTTGACGGGGTCTATACCAACAAGGCACCGGGCGGCGTGGCCTATCGCTGTTCGTTCCGCGTGACCGAAGCGGCCTATTTCATCGAACGCATGATTGAAGTGCTGGCCATTGAACTGGGCATGGACGCGGCAGACCTGCGCGCCAAGAACTTCATCCGCGCCGACCAGTTCCCCTATACCTCGGCGTTGGGGTGGGAATATGACAGCGGGGATTATCACACGGCATGGACCAAAGCGCTGGAGGCTGTGGATTATGCGGGGCTGCGGCGCGAACAGGCCGACCGCGTGGCCGCCTTCAACCGCGGCGAAACCCGCAAGCTGATGGGCATTGGCCTGACGCATTTCACCGAAATCGTGGGCGCAGGGCCGGTCAAGAATTGCGATATTCTGGGCATGGGCATGTTTGACAGTTGCGAAATCCGCATCCACCCCACGGGCAGCGCGATTGCCCGCCTTGGAACCATTTCGCAAGGACAGGGCCACGCCACGACATTTGCACAAATTCTGGCAACTGAAATCGGCATTCCCGCCGACAGCATCACCATTGAAGAAGGCGACACGGACACGGCCCCTTATGGCCTTGGCACTTACGGGTCACGGTCCACGCCAGTGGCAGGGGCCGCCACGGCCATGGCCGGGCGCAAAATCCGCGCAAAAGCACAGATGATCGCGGCCTATCTTCTGGAAGTGCACGACAATGACGTGGAATTCGACATTGACCGTTTCGTGGTCAAGGGCGTGCCCGAACGTTTCAAAACGATGAAGGAAATTGCCTATGCGGCCTATAATCAGGCCATTCCCGGCATTGAACCGGGGCTGGAGGCCGTAAGCTACTATGACCCGCCCAACATGACCTACCCGTTCGGGGCCTATATCTGCGTCATGGAAGTGGATGTGGACACCGGCGAGCATGAAATCCGCCAGTTCTACGCGCTGGATGATTGCGGCACCCGCATCAACCCGATGGTCATCGAAGGGCAGGTGCATGGCGGCCTGACCGAAGCGCTGGCCATCGCCATGGGTCAGGAAATCGCCTATGACGACATGGGCAATTGCAAGACCGGCACCTTGATGGACTTTTTCCTGCCCACCGCATGGGAAACGCCCCATTACACCACCGACCACACGGAAACCCCGTCCCCGCATCACCCGATCGGGGCCAAGGGGGTGGGCGAAAGCCCCAATGTGGGCGGCGTGCCTGCGTTTTCCAATGCTGTGCATGATGCATTCCGCGCGTTTGGCCTGCGCCAGGCGCATATGCCCCATGACCATTGGCGCATCTGGAAAATCGCCAACCAGCTTGGCCTGCACGGCTGAAAGGACAGGGGGCGCGCGGACCACCCGCGCCCCCGTTTGACCCCATGGAAAACCCCCAACTCCTGACCGAAAAACTGCGCGCGCAGGGCTATGTCGCCCATCCCGACCTTGCCATGGCGCTGCATCTGTCGCTGACGCTGGGCCGCCCGCTGCTGCTGGAAGGGGCGGCAGGCGTGGGCAAGACCGAAATCGCGCGCGCGCTTGCTGCAATGCTGGACACCGAATTGCTGCGCCTGCAATGCTATGAAGGGCTGGACGCCGCGCAGGCCATTTATGAATGGAACTACCAGCGGCAATTGCTGTCCATCCGCGCCGCTGTGGAAGATGGCGAATCGGCCCGTCAGGCCGAATCTCGCATCTTTTCAGAAGACTACCTGCTGGAACGCCCGCTTCTGGCCGCAATCCGGCGCGAACGGCCCCCCGTGCTGCTGATTGACGAAATCGACCGCGCGGATGAGGAATTCGAGGCTTATTTGCTGGAAGTGCTGTCGGATTTTCAGATCACCATTCCCGAACTGGGCACCATCACTGCGACATCGCGCCCCCATGTCATCCTGACCGCGAACGGCACGCGCGATCTGTCAGACGCGCTGCGCAGGCGGTGCCTGTATGCCTATGTCGACTATCCCGACCGCGACACCGAACTGGCCATCCTGTCCACCCGCTGCCCTGATATTGACGCCGCCCTTGGCCGCCAGATCGTGGGGTTTGTTCAGGCCCTGCGCGCTGAAGATCTGGAAAAGAAACCCGGCATTGCCGAAATGCTGGATTTCGCCGCCGCCCTTGGCGGGCTTGGCGTCAATGATCTGGGCGCGGACGCGGCCGCATTGGCGGCGGCACTGGCCACGTTGCTGAAAACCCAATCCGACCGCGCCGCCATCCCGCCCGAAGTGGCCGCGCGCCTTGCAGGCCGCGCCGCATGAGGCGCGACCTGACCCTGAAACGCCCGTCCCGCGCCACCCGCTTTGCCGCGCGCGACCCCGGCCCCGCTGCGCGGCTGGCGGGGTTCATGGCGCATTTGCGCGGCGCGGGGTTTCATCTGGGGGTCGCGGACACAGGGCTTGCCATGGCCGCCCTTGCCGGGCTGGACGATCTGGCCCCCGAAACCGTGTGCCGCGCGCTGAAAGCGGTCTGTGCCAGCGATGCGGATCAAGTCGCGCGCTTTGACGATCTGTTCAACGCCTTCTGGCTGAATAACGGGCGCGTGCGGGCGCGCATCACGCAATCGCGCAGCACCGGCACGGACCGCCAGCGCGCGGGCCGCACAGGCTGCGGCATGGCAGGCGGCACCGGCAAGGCCCATGCCCCCGATGACGGGCAGGATGATGGCAACAGCGAAAGCGGCGGCACCGGGCGGTTGATGGCCACAGGCGTTGCCAACCTGATGCGCCGTGATTTGCGCGAACTGGTCAGCCCTGATGATATTCGCCATGCCGAAACCCTTGCCGCGCGGTTGGGCGCGGCCATCCGCGACCGCCGGTCCCGGCGCAGGCGCGCCGCACGACGCGGGCGCGGCGTGGATTTGCGCCGCACCCTGCGCGCGGCCCTGTCCACAGGCGGCGAACCCCTGCACCTGCACCGCCGCACCCGCCCTGACCGGCCCGTAAAACTGGTGGTTCTGTGCGATGTGTCGGGGTCCATGCTGGCCTATACGCGCCCCTATCTGGCGTTCATCACGGGGCTTACGCGCGCGGACCCCACCGCAGACGCCTATCTGTTTCACACGGGCCTTGTGCGCATTACCACTGCGCTGCACGATGACGACCCGCTGCGCATGCTGAACCGGCTGTCGCTTCTGGCCGAAGGGGTTGGGGGCGGGTCGCGCATCGGGGCCAATCTGGCCCTGTTCGCGCGCAGCTACGCGCGCCGGTTTGTCAACGGGCGCAGCGTGGTTATCATTCTGTCCGATGGCTATGACAGCGCCAGCCCCGAACAACTTGGCCCCGCGCTTGCGCAGCTGAAAAAGCGCGGCTGCCGTATCATCTGGCTGAACCCGCTGAAGGGGTGGCGCGACTATGCGCCAATTGCGGGCGGCATGGCCGCCGCACTGCCCCATCTGGACCTGTTCGCCCCCGCCACCACCCTGGCCGATCTGGCCCGACTGGAACCGGAGCTTGCCCGCCTATGACCCTGTCCGCCACTGCCCATGACCGCCTGAACCGCGAAATGGACCGCCTGCGCCGCGCGGGCCAGCCGTTTGCCATTGCCACAATCGTGCGCACTATTGACGCCACATCTGCCAAACCCGGCGCCAAGGCGCTGATTCTGGCCGATGGCACCCTGGCTGAAGGCTGGGTCGGCGGGGGCTGCGCGCGCGCCGCTGTCGCCCGCGCGGCGCTGGACGCGCTGCGCGACGGGCAGCCGCAATTCGTGTCCCTGCGCCCGTCCGACCTTCTGGATGCCGAAGGGGTCAGCGCCGGTGACAACCGCGACGGCATACGCTTTGCGCGCAATGACTGCCCGTCCAAAGGGTCGATGGATATTTTCGTGGAACCCGTCCTGCCCCTGCCGCAACTGGTCATTTGCGGGGCGGGGCCTGTGGCGCTGGCGCTGGCCGATCTGTCGGCGCGGTTCGACATGCACCGCACGCTATGCGCCCCCGGTGCCCTGCCCGTCCCCGCCCCTGATGTTGACACCTGCGTGGACAGTTTCGCCTTCGACACAGCGCCTGACCGCCAGCGTTTTGTTGTCATCGCAACCCAAGGCAAGGGCGATGACGCGGCTTTGCGCGCCGCGCTGGCCTGCGGGGCCGAATATGTGGCCTTCGTGGGCAGCAAGCGCAAATTCGCCACCTTATCTGCGCGCCTGCAATCCGATCATGGCATTTGCGCGCAAGCGCTGGCGCGCGTTCATGCGCCTGCAGGGCTTGACCTGCACGCCATAACCCCCGAAGAAATAGCCTTGTCGATCCTTGCACAAATCGTCGCAACCCGCCGCAAGGGGCGGCGCACATGACAACCCTGCGCAAGTTCCTGTCACGTTGCTGGCCACGGCTAAGCGCCGAACACGCCGAATTGCTGGCCAAGATCAAGTTTCCCTGCTGTTAAAACACCCAAGAAAAGAAAGAGGCACCCCATGGACCTTCAAGACGAAATCCTGATCCCGGCACCGATTGAAACCGTCTATGCCGCGCTGAACGACCCCGAAATCCTGCAAGCCAGCATTCCGGGCTGTGAAGAACTGGTCAAACATTCCGATACCGAACTGGAAGCCAAGGTCACGCTGAAAATCGGGCCGGTCAAGGCGCGGTTCGGGGGCAATGTCACCCTGAATCCCGAAGACCCGCCGCGCCGCTTCTCGTTGACAGGCGAAGGGTCAGGCGGGGCTGCGGGCTTCGCCAAGGGCGGCGCGACCGTGGAACTGGAAGAACAGCCCGACGGGCAAACCCTGCTGCGCTATGAAGCGCGCGCCGAAATTGGCGGCAAGCTGGCGCAACTGGGCAGCCGGTTGATACAGGGCACCGCCAAGAAACTGGCGACAAAATTCTTCGCTGATTTTTCCGAAGCGGTGCAGGCGCGCGAAACAAGCTGACGCCACATCCTGCGCGGCCATAACCGGCCGCGCGCCCCTGTCCTGTTTCCCCCCCGTCACGCCATTTGCGAAAATCCCGCGCGCGCCCCCGCGCGGGGCCAAAACGGGTTTCCATTTGGTCCGGTTTTGCGATAGCGATAATGCAACCTTGCCTTGTGCCCCGGTGACGCGGCGTGTTTTGCCTATGTGGCCCGCGCAGCACATATCGGGCTATGGCTACTGGACCGGTGGACCGCATGCGCGCCGCGCATATGGCCATCAGATGAAAGGACATGGATTGACAGTTCCGGCAATTGGCGCAGCAATGCTGCTGCACAACATGGACATTCTGCGCGACTGGCTTTTCGACACGGACCGCCCCATCGAGATTCAGGATTTCGTCGGCCCCGATGTCATTGCAGGCGACACAACCGCACTGGTGCAGGACTGGCAAACCGCGCTGCGGGGCCATAAGGGCGCGCGCGGCATTCACGGGCCATTCTTCGGGCTGGACCTGTCCAACCCGGACATGGACATGCGCGCCATCATTCAAGCCCGCCTGAACAAGGGGCTGGATATTGCCCATGCGCTGGGGGGGCAGTGGATGGTTGTGCATTCGCCCTTCACCTTCTGGCACAGCCTGAATTACACCAATTACCAGTTTTTGCGCGAAAGCCTGTTTGATGCTGTCGCGGATTGTCTGGACCCCGTGCTGAAACGCGCGGCGAATGCCGGTGTGACGCTGGTCGTTGAAAATATCGATGACACAGCCCCTGCCGACCGCAGCGATCTTGTTGCGCAGATCGCCCACCCCAATTTGAAACTGTCGGTGGATACCGGCCATGCCGATCTGGCGCATGCCAATTATGGCGCGCCCCCGGTTGTGGATTTTCTGAACCATGCGGGCCACAATCTGGCGCATGTCCATTTGCAGGATGTCGACGGCCATGCCGACCGCCATTGGCACCCCGGCGACGGGCGCATCAACTGGCGGCCGGTTATGGACCTGCTGGGCAAGCACCCTTCGGCGCCCCCGCTGCTGCTGGAAGTGCGCAACAACCAACACCGCTTTCCACAGACCGCCGCCTTTCTGGAAGGGCTGACCGCACGAGCGTAACGACAGCAGACAACGCGCGGGTTTGGCCTTTTGCCGACATTGGGAATGCCCCAAGGCGCGGAATCAAGGCCGCAGGCCGCCGCGCCATCGGCGGGCCGTCCCGCGGCCTGCCGATGACCTGAAGGTGTGCCAAGCGCTTGATGTCAGGAATATGTCGCCTGGATAAACTGCATTCCTATACCGTGGGATCGGCAGACCCCGGCCCGCCGATAGCGCGGGCTATGTCCAAGTGCGAAGGGCAGCTTCAGGCCCAACCCGCGCGTGGCCCACCGCCCGTCACATGCTTTACCGCACCAGCATCCGGTTGCGGCGCAACTGCCACATCACCACCAGATTGGACAACAATAATACCGCAATGACCACCGCGCCCCCCACCAGCGTCAACTCTCCGGGGTCTTCGCCCAACAAGACCCAGACCAGAATCGGCGCAAGGATGGATTCCAGCAAAATCAGCAACGTCACCTCGGCCGAGGTGATATAGCGCGGCCCCAGTGTCATCAGCGAACTGGCAAACGTGATGAACGCACCATGCCCCAGCAACAGCCACCATTGCGCCGACACCGGCCCCATGATGTCGGCAAAAGGCGCCAGCACCAGTGCAGACCCCAGCAGCGCCACCGGCAGTAACGGCATGGTGGGACGCCCGCGCAATTTGCGCAAGGCGGTCATGGCACTGGCAAAACAAAACGCCACGCCCACCGCCATCAGGTCGCCATGCCAATGCGCGCCTGCCGTTTTCTGCGACCCCGCCAGAATGATGGCCATGCCCACGAACACGCCCCCCATTGTCCACATCATGCGGCGGCTAATGATTTCGCCCAGAAAAACACGGCTCAGGATGGCCGCAAAAACCGGCATCGTGGCAATGATGAACACCACATTGGCCACACTGGTCAATGTGACCGCCAGCACAAACCCCGTGGCCGATGTGCCAAAAAATACCACATAGGTCAGCCCCGCGCTGCCACTGCACAAAACACTGGCCACCGCGCTGCGCCCTTGGGTCGCCAGCACAAACAGCATGATGAAAGCGCCCGATGTCAGGTTGCGCCAGAAGGCAATCGTCAGGCCGTCCGCATCAATCAACCGCACAAACAGGGAATCGGGCACAATGAACAGGACACCAAGGCCCGTGATCAGCAACCCTTTCAGGTGATCATTCATAAGGGCATCAAGCGCCAGCCCTGCAGCGGTGTCAACCTATCCCGGTGCACGTTCGGCCCAGCCAGCAAAAATCTTCTCCAATGCGACGACGAAATAATACAGAACAATCCCCAGAAACGCCAAGGCGATCAGCACGGCAAACATCAGCGGAAAATCCGAATTGGTGCGCCCTGAATCGAACAACGCGCCCAAACCCCGCCCATGCGGGCTGACAATCTCCATCAGATTGGTGCCAATAAACGCCAGTGTCACGGCCACTTTCAGCGCACCAAAAAATTCCGGCAGCGTTTTGGGCAACGCGATTTTCCAGAAAATCGTGGCCTGTGACGCGCCAAGGCTGCGCAGGATGTCGCGGTATTCCGGTTCCAGCGTGGACAGGCCAATGCTGACCGACACCGCAATAGGGAAGAAGGAAATCATGAAGGCCAGAAGCACTGTGTTGAAATCATGCTGCCCCACAAACATCAACGCGACAATCGGCACCACTGTGGCCTTCGGGATGGCATTGAACCCCACCAGCAACGGATACAGGGCATCGCGCATGGTGCGCGAAAACCCCATAACCATGCCCAGAAGCGTGCCAAACACCACCGCCAGAAACAGCCCCACCACTGTGCGCCACAGCGTTTGCCACCCCATCGACAGAAATAATGGCCAATGGCGTTCAAACGCAGGCGGCAGGTCGGACGGCGCGGCCATCTTGAACCGTGGCCAGCCATTGAACCATACCAGCCATTCCCAGAACAGCAGGAACACCACCACGGCAATAACCGGCACCACAAAGGCGCGAATATGCTTGTTCATGTCGTGCCCTCCTCGGCGGGGCTGCGCCCTTGGGCAATCTGGATCTGGTGGCGCAGAATATTCAACTGTTCCGCCGCCACAGGGGTATAAAGATCCTCCAGCGTGCGCGGCCCGCGTGACGGAACCTCCAGCACATATTGCGTGCGCGCCGGACGGCCCGACAGCACCACCACCTGATCGGCCAGAAAAATGGATTCGCGCAGATCATGGGTAATCAGCACGCCGGTAAACGGTTCACGTTCCTTCACGCGGTGCATGGTCTGCCACAGGTCCTCGCGGGTGAACGCATCCAGCGCGCCGAAGGGTTCATCCAGAATCAACACATCGGGCTGATGGATCAGCGCACGGCACAGGCTGGCGCGCTGGCGCATACCGCCGGACAACTCTGACGGGCGCTTGTCCTCAAACCCTTCCAGCCCGACCAGCGACAGCAGGAACCGCGCGCGATCCTCGGCCTGTTTTCTCGACAGTTTTGATGGCACAATTTCCAGCGGCAACAACACGTTTTTCAGGATCGTGCGCCATTCCAGCAGCACGGGGTTCTGAAACGCCATCCCCACAGTGGATCGCGGCCCCTTCACGCGCTCGCCATGCAGCCACACTTCGCCCTCATCAGGCTTCATCAGGCCCGCAATCAGCCGCGTCAGCGTGGATTTGCCACAGCCCGACGGGCCAACCACGGCCACGAATCCCCCTTCGGGAACGGATATTTCCAGCCCGTCCAGCACCGGCAACGGCCCGGCATCGGTCTGATAGGCGTGTTTCACGCCTTTGATTTCGATAAGAGTCTGCATCCCGCCCCCGAACATGTCCGAACCAGCGCAACCCGCGCTGCGCTGGCCGTATCCCTCAGATCAATTCAGCTTGAACCCGCCTTCGGGCAGGAACGCATCCGTGAAATAATCCGATGCATCAGGTTCGGTCTGATACTCATAGGTCAGCTTGATCTGCTCCAGCGAATTGGCAAAACGGTCAGCGTCAATAATGCCCATGCCATTCTCCAGCACCCAATCGGTCACCACCGAATCCGCCAGCGCCAGCTCCAGACGGCGCAATTCCAGCTCGCCATCCATCGCGGGGTTGCGGCTCACCAGCGCGTCAATCGCGGCGGCGGGGTCTGCAATCGTATCCACCCAGCCCTTGGCCACGGCCTCAAGGAAGCCCGACACGGCATCAGGGTTTTCCGCCGCAAAATCGGTATTGACGATGATCACATTGCCATAAAGGTCAACACCGTGATCGGCCATCAGAATAACTGTCAGGTCCTCTTCGGGCACACCCAGCCGCGCCGTGCTCAGAAACGATGTGAAGGAAAATCCCGTCACCGCATCAACAGTGCCTTCCGCCAGGGACGGCTCGCGCGTGGGGAACCCCACAGGCTCAATGGTGACCGCACTGGCATCAATGCCGGTTTCGGCCACAAAAATGGGCCATTGCGCGAAAGCGCCATCAGGGGGCGGCGCGCCCAGAATGCGCCCTTCCAGATCGGACGGGGTTTCAATCCCCAGCGACTTGCGCCCCACAATCGCAAAGGGCGGCTTGTCATAAACCATCATCGCCCCGATCACCGGCGCATCAGGGTTCTGGTCAAGGAATTTGATCAGGCTGTTGATATCGGCAAACCCTACAGGAAATGCGCCAGTGGCCACTTTGGGAATGGCATCCAGACTGCCCTGCCCCGCGGTCACTTCCACCTCCAGGCCCGCATCCGCAAAATAGCCCTTGTCGATGGCCACAAAATAAGGCGCCGACGGCCCCTCGAACCGCCAGTCCAGTGCGAATGGCATGCTTGTCTGCGCATGCGCGGAAACCGCAACGACCCCAAGGCCGATTGCAGCACTCATAGTGCGGTGGAACATCCAGAACCCTCCTGTTGATCTTACGTCTTTTGCGTAAGTGGTGTTTGCCAAAGTGTCATGGCACGGCTGCAGCCGCCCGCGCGCACCCCACCACATTGCCGCATTCTTGGGCATCTTCGGAATGGATGCAAGAAAATTGATCACATAGAAAATCACCCGCAGCCCGCGCATTGCCGCGTCACACTGCTTTCATTCTGGCAAAAATATCCACCGGGGTTTCTGAAGGGGGGCGTGCCCCCCTTCAGGCAGGGGGTTTGGGGGGCAGCTGCCCCCCAAGCCACCCTCGGGATACTGAACGCCGCGCGCGCAGCCATCCCCCTGCGCCGCCAAGCAGCACCCCCAACAAGGCAGGCAGCACAAAAACCGACAGCATTATCGCCATTCCCAGCCCCCCCATCTGCCCCGCATGGCCGCGCAGCGACACAAACATCCCGGCCACGGCCAGCACATGGCCCAGCACAACTGCCCCGAAGGCCCGCCGCCAGCCATTGCGCAGCAGCACATAGCCCAGCACCGCGCCCGCGAAGACCGCCGCCGCCATGAACAGATAGATGCGCGCTTCCGGTCCCATCAGGCCGCTTTCGCCTGCAGGCGTGGCAACAATGCATGCGCCCAGCCCGAAATCGTCCCCGCCCCAAGGCACACCACCATATCGCCCTTGCCGGCATGCGCGCGCACCAGCGCTTCCAGATCATCCTCTGTGGTCACCGCAAACGCTGCGCGATGTCCATGCGCGGCCAGCCCTGTCAGCAAATCATCACGGCTGGCCCCTGCAATCGGGTCTTCACCGGCGGCATAGACCGGCGCAATCCCTACCACATCGGCTTCATTGAAGCAGGTGCAGAAATCCTCGAACAGGCTCGACAGGCGCGAATAGCGGTGCGGCTGGTGCACCGCAATCACGCGCCCCTGTCCGCCCAGCGCCTGCCGCGCCGCGCGCAGCACGGCAGCAATTTCAACCGGGTGATGGCCGTAATCGTCAATGATGGTCACGCCCCCCACTTCGCCCACACGGGTAAAGCGGCGGTTCACGCCCCCGAAACCGGCAAGTGCCGCGCGAATTTCCGCGCCATTCATCCCCAGATGGCGCGCCGCGGCCACAGCAGCCAGCGCATTGGACACATTATGGTCGCCGGGCATGGGCAGGCTGCACCCTTCAATCACGCGCCCTTCATCCTGATACGCAATATCGAAATGCGCGACGCCCTTTTCATAGCGCAGGTTGATCGCGCGAATATCGGCCTGCGCATTGAACCCGAAGGTCACCACACGCCGGTCGGTGATCTTGGCAACCAGCGCCTGCACTTCGGCATGATCGGTGCAGCAGATGGCCAGCCCGTAAAACGGTATGCCTTCGACAAAATTCAGGAACCCGCGGCGCAGCGCATCGAAACTGCCCCAATGTTCCATATGTTCGGGGTCAATATTCGTGACAATCGCAATGGTTGCAGGCAGCCGGTTGAACGACCCGTCGGATTCGTCAGCTTCAACCACCATCCATTCGCCCGCGCCTGCGCGCGCATTGGACCCGTAGGCATGGATCACGCCCCCGTTTATCACTGTGGGGTCCAGCCCGCCACGGTCCAGAAGCGTGGCCACCATGGTGGTGGTGGTGGTCTTGCCATGCGTGCCCGCCACTGCGATGTTGGACCGCAGGCGCATCAGTTCCGCCAGCATTTCAGCGCGGCGCACCACTGGCAGGCCCGCGCGGCGCGCCGCCGCCAGTTCGGGGTTGTCGGGCTTGATGGCCGTGGACACCACAATCACTTCGGCATCGGCCACATTTTCGGCGCGCTGGCCAATGAAGATTTCCGCGCCCAGTTCGGCCAGCCGGTCGGTTATGGCCGTGGCCTTCAGGTCGGACCCCTGCACGCGGTAGCCATGTGTCATCAGCACTTCTGCAATGCCCGACATGCCAATGCCCCCGATCCCGATAAAATGGATCGGGCCAATATCGGTTGGCAGTTTTGTGGCGGGGCTCATGGCTTTTCCTTTCGGGCAAGGGCTTCGACCAGTTCTACCAGATGCTCGGTCGCATCTGCACGACCTGCCGACAGCGCGGCGCGCGCCATGGCTTCGGCCGCTTTGGGGTTGGACAGGATTGACATCAGGCTTTCGGTCACTGCGCCCGCATTGAAGTGCGTTTCAGGAAACACCACGGCCGCATCCACCCGCGACAGCATTTTGGCATTTGCCGCCTGATGGTTGCCTGTGGCCGCCGCATAGGGCACCAGCACGCTGGGTCGGCCAATCACGGAAATATCGGCAACCGACGACGCGCCCGCACGGCTGATGACAAGCTGGCATTCCGACAGGCGGCGGGGAATATCCCCGAAAAACGGCGCAACCTCGGCACGCACACCGCCCGCTTCATAGGCGGCAATCACGCGCGCAATATCTTCTTCGCGGGCCTGATGGGCCACTGTCAGGTTGCGCTTCAGCGCGTCAGGCAGGGCGGCAATGGCAGCGGGCACCACATCTGACAGGATGCGCGCGCCTTGTGATCCGCCAATCACCAGCAGGTCCATGGGGTAATCGCCGGGCGCAATATAGCCTGCGCCCGCGCGGTCGCGCACGTCAGCGCGCACGGGATTTCCGGTAAACACCGCCTCCACCCCGTCGGCGCCCTGAACAGGCCATGTCCCACAGGCCAGCGCAGTGACCCGCTTTGCAAAAAACGCGTTCACCTGCCCCAGAACACCGTTTTGTTCATGGATCATGCGCGGCACACGCAGCACCACCGCCGCCGCCAATGCAGGCACCGACGGATAGCCGCCAAACCCCACAACCACGCGCGGCCGGTCCAGCACCATGCCCGCCACCGCGCGCAATATACCAAGGCCCAGCCGCAATGGAACCAGCACCCTGGCCGCAAGCCCGCCGCGCGCGAAGGTCGCGGCGCTGACTGTGTCAACCCGCACCGCCTGTGGAAACCCGCCCGCATAGCGCGCGCCGCGCGCATCGGTGGACAGCTTCACCCGCCAGCCCCGCGCCAGCAGCGCTTCGGCCAGCGCCTGTGCGGGGAACATATGCCCGCCAGTGCCCCCGGCAGCAATCAGAACAAGCGGTGGTTTGGCCATATCAGCCCCCTGACCCCAGCCCACGACGCGACAGGATTTCGCCGATCTCGCCCTGCGGTCTGGTGCGTGTGAATGCCAGCAACATACCAATTGCCATCCCTGTCGCAAGCAGCGACGACCCGCCATAGGATACAAACGGCAAAGTCATCCCCTTGGATGGCAGCAGGCGCACGGCAACGCCCATATTGATCATGGCCTGAATGGAAAATACCGCAACAATGCCCGTCCCCGCAAGGCGGATGAACACATCGCGTTCCCGCATCAGCCGGAACAATGACCGCAGCAGGATCATGGCGTATAGCCCGATAATGAACAACACCAGAATAAACCCGTATTCTTCGGCAGCCACCGCGATGATAAAATCGGTATGCGCATCGGGCAAGGACCATTTCACGCGCCCTTCGCCCACACCTGCGCCGAAAAACCCGCCTTCCGATATGGCGTTTTGCGCATAGCCCATCTGGGTGCGCGGGTCCACGTCAGGGGCCAGAAACCCGTCAATGCGGCGTGCAAAATGTTCGGATGAAGTATAGGCCGCCCAGCCCCCCGCAACCACCAGCCCCGCAAACCCCACCAACAGCACCATGGGCGCACCGGCCACGAAATACATGATCATCCAGCCTGCCGCGATCAGCGCGGCCTGTCCGAAATCCGGCTGAAGCGCCAGCATTGCCACCACCAGAAACGTGAATCCGAAGGACAATGCGCGCCCCGGCGGGCCATTGAGGTCTTGCGATGATGCCATAAGCCATGCGGCAAACACCGCCAGCATGGGCTTCAAAAACTCGGACGGTTGGAACGACCCGAAGCCAAGGCTGAACCACCGCGTGGCCCCCTTGCCGAAATCCGTGCCGAAAAACGGCAGCAACATCAGCGCCAGCAAACTGGCGAAAAACCCCACCACAGCGAAACGGCGTATGCGTTCGGGCGAACACATGGACAGGCCCAGCATGGCCACCAGACCCAGAATACCGAAAAACACCTGTCGCTGGACATAGTAGAACGGCGGCAACCCGTTACGCGTGGCCAGTGGCGGCGATGCCGCAAGCCCCAGAAGCAGCCCCACCGCCATAAGCAACAAAACCCCTGTCAGGGTCATCTTGTCGATTGTGCGCCACCAGCGTGGAAGGATAGGGTCCACCACGCGCATGGGCGCGGTGCCATAGACCATTTCTGTCATGCGACTGCCTCGATAGAACCGCGAATTGCCTGTATAGTGCCTGCTTGCGCCCGATTTGTCGGGTCTGTGGGCGCAAGTCTAACCCGAACGCGTGTTTCAATCCAGCACAAACACGCGCCGCCGCGTCACAGCCGCGTGCGTCAAACAGGTGAAAACCGGTCCCCTGCTGCAACTAGGGCTTGAACGGCGCACCACACAGGCCCACAAGGAAGCAAGGATTGAAAGCACGTTTTTATGCAGATCAGAAGGCATATTCAGGACATATGGCTGCAGGTATTTCCGCCGCCCCCCTTTGACATGCGCGATGATTTGCCCGTGCCGCCCCTGCCGCGGGGCGGACCGGCGCAAACCAAGGCCGCGCTGGATGCCTATCTGGATGTTCTGCTGGCAGATATTGCCAATTATGCGCCCGCCGCTGTGCCCTCGCTGATTGTCACAGGCGCCATGCGCTGCGGCAAGACGCTGGTGGCGCGCAGGGTCGCGCGGCGCAACGGGATGTATCATGTGCCCGGTGACAGGCTGCGCAAGGCAACCTTCCGAAACAGTGACGAAGCCACGAAACAGCGCGTCATCAAGTATATCAGCAAACGCCTGCTTCTGGCCCATCCAACGGGGTTGGTTCTGGACAGCACCATTTTTCTGGATCGCGGCGTCACAGTGCCCCATTGGGCCAGCACGCGTGGCATTCCCTGCGTGGCCATCGGCTATGCGCAAGATAACCCCGCGCGCAAGGCCCAAAGCATGATCGCCTTTCGCAAAACTGCCAAGTGCTGGACATCGCGCAGCAAATCAGATGCGGATATGCACAAACTTGCGCGCCAGATCATCTGGCGCAGCAAGGAAATCAAGGCCGTGTGCGCCACACAGGGCTGGCCCTATTTCGATCTGGAAGCCGCCGCATTCAGCCGCGAAAAGCGCCGGGTGGTCTATGCCATTGAAACGCTGCTGCACCATGGGCGCACTGCCCCGTGATTGCGGGTGTTTCTGGCCTGAAGCCGCCCTAAGCGCTTGGAGAAAGCCCGCGCTGTCGGCGGGCCGGGGTCTGCCGATCCGACGCCAGTGAAGTTCACTTTATGCAGGCGGCATACTCCGACTTTCAAGGCTTGGCGCGCCTTCAGGGCATCGGCAGGCCGCAGGACGGCCCGCCGATGGCGCGGCGGCCTGCGGCCTTTGCTCCGCGCCTTGGGGCAGTCCCAATGACCGCTTCAGGCCAAATTAGCCAGCCCGCAGTTCCATCTGACAGGATACCGCTATAGCGGGCGGTCCACGCGCATGGTGACAATCGCGCGCCCCCGTGTGGCCACCGGCCATTGCAACCGCGCCTGATTGCTGTCGGGCCCCTGATTGACCTGCACATAGGGCGCATCATAGCGGATTGCATCGCTGCTATCGCGCGCGGCCTCTTCCATGACCACCGATGTTACCGTGCGCACGCGCCCGCCAAAGGGCATTTTGTCGCCTGAACCAATGGTCCAGCTGGTGGCTGCGGTGTTTTGTTCATGAATGATGACCGCCGGGCTTTCGGTCGGAAAATCCACGCCATTGAAGCTGTTGTCCTGAAACAGCACATTGCGGAAACGGTTGTATTCCAACCCCGCAAAGGTTGTGTCCACGGCCTCTACACGGTCAATGGCATTGCCCGACAGGCGAAAGACATTGCCCTGCACCACCAGCCCCTGAATGAAATGCCCCGCGCCATAAGGCTTGAACACGATATAGCGAAACCACGGGGCCACGCTGATGGCAAAGAAAATATTGCCCGTCACCGTCAGCCCCCCGAAGGAAAAGCCACTGCTGTGGTCGGGGTATGGGTCATGTTCATTGGTCATTTCAATGAAACAATTGTCAATGTAATTGCCCGTCACGGTGGTTTTGACATTGCCCGCGCTTAGCACAAGCCCTGCCTGGCGTATGCCCGCTGCAGTGGTGTCGCCCTGGAAGAAATGGTTACCGCTGACAATATGGCCACTGCCCGCCATCACCCCGAAATGCGCCCATAGCACCACGCGGTTATTGCGTATCTTGGCGTCATTGTTGTTGACGTTGAACGCAATAACAGTGCGATCCTGGGAATTCAGCGGCATTTGCGAACTGCTGAACTGGCAATTGTCGATCATCAACCCCTGACAAGCCACCCCAATGGACGTGATGGCGCGGTCGCGCGGGCGGTTGAAATCACATTGATGGAAGCGGAAAATGCGCCCCCCTTCGGCCAGCATGACCGCTGATGCACGCCCCCGGCAGATGAATTCCAGATTATGGAATTCAAAATTGCGCAGGCTGGAAAAGCCTGAGAAATCCAGCCCGTAGCGGTAGCGTTCAAAGGTGAAGTCCTGCGTCATCGCGCCCCCGTGCAGCGGCAGGCTAAGCGTCAGCGTGCCCGCCGCCACATTGCGCGACCGCACATAAACTTCGCGGCCCACGCCCACGCCACTGACGCGCGCGCCCACCGGAATGGCTGCCACATTGCTGATACCGCTTAGCAGTAGCGGGCTGGTGGGGGTATAGGTCGCAACTGCGGTTACGGTTTCGGTCGCCCAAGCGGGGTTGTCGATGAAATCAAGCTGCCCATCCGCCAGCACCCTGCGGCGCGATGTATCGTCATAGCCTGCCAGCGCGAACACATCGACAGGGCCTGTCAGCGGCACGCGCCGCCCCTTCAGGTTGAATTCCATATGTTCATTGCTATGAAACAGCGCCTGCAGCCCTTTGCGAAAGCCCGCCTCGGCGGTGCCGAAGGCCGCTTCATAACCTGTCAGGTCGAAATTTTGCTGCAGGATCAGCACAGTCTGGGGGTCCATGGCCAGCGTGCCGCGAAACACCGCAGGCATGGGGATCGTCAGGTCGTCGCCAATGGCAAACACCCCTTCGGACACCAGCAGGCTTCGCCCGTTTGCCGCCGCCATGGCCGCCAGAAACGCCGCGCGATCATCGCTGACCCCATCGCCCTGCGCGCCGAAATCGCGCACATCGACAAGGCCCAGCAGGTCGCGGGTATACAGGGCGGTAATATCTTCGATGATCAGGTCGTCAATGCGCACCACCCCGCCGGTGGGTCCGGTCAGGTCCAGTCCCAGATGCGCGATGCTTACCGATAGCGGCCAGACCATGTCCACAGACGGGCGCGCCCCTGTGCCGATAATGGCCTGCACTTCGACAATCTGGCCAAAGGTGGTCAGCGTGGTTTGCGCGCCAGTGGTGGTCAGGCCGGTAATTTCGGTGCCGCCACTGTTCCCCGCCCATGCGGCGATGCGCACATTTGGCATGACCCCGGCCATGGCCTTGATGCGCGCGCGCACCCGCAAGTAGCTTCCGGGCAGGATTGGCACTTCGCCCCTCCAGCGCAGGCGCGTTGTGGCACTGATTTTCTGCACCTCCAGTGCGCCGCCGAAATCGGGGTCGGCGGGCACGAAGGCGGCGAAAGCGGCCGCGTCATAGGTGGGTGTTCCGGGGCGGCCTGTGGTTTGTGACCACTGGTCCAGACCTGCCGAGAACGGCGGGGGCGTGATTGCCTGCGGGTTGGTAACGGCCAGGTTCATGAAAGACCCTTTCTTGTCAGTCGATGTGCTGCAATCGGATGACAGGGCAGGGTGTCGTTCTGCCTGACCAATCATCCGGACAGCGCAGACTGTATCAAGGGTGCGTTAAATCACGTTGAGGGCAGCGTGCGCTGCTTCTGTGGGGCAAGGCGTGGTTGGCCTGAAGGGGACGTTGGCACTTGGATGAAGCCCGCGCTGTCGGTGGGCCGGGGTCTGCCGATCCAGCGTTATAGGGATGCAGTTTATCCACGCGGCATATTCCTGACATCAAGCGCTTGGCACGCCTTCAGGTCATCGGCAGGCCGCGGGACGGCCCGCCGATGGCGCGGCGGCCTGCGGCCTTGATTCCGCGCCTTGGGTGACAGCTTCAGGCCATGCGCCCCCCCCCCCGCATCAGACCCCCCTTTCAGCGGCCCTTAGCAACTGCACGCCGTCAATTTGCCAGCCGTCACCCGCTGGCACCATCTGATAGGCCAGAAAGTGCAACCGCCCCTGCGCATCGCGGATCATGACACGCTGAACCACACCGGCGGGGGTTTGGGACTGCTCCAGCATGGTGACTTCTTCAGGGCGATAGACCATCGGATAGCCGTCCTGCACCATCGCGCCAAAACGCTGCGGTGTTCCGAACAGGCGTTTTATATCGGGGCTGGCATAGCTGAAGGCGCGGTCAAAATCATCGGCCTGAAGTGCTGCAATCTGGTTTTCGATAATCTGGCGTATACCGGCAACGTCTTGTGCCTGCGCGGTGGTGACCACCAGCACAAGACCCATGGCCGCAAACAAGGCCCGCATGGTGTTTCCCTTTCACGACAGGATTTTCATCCTACGCAAAAGGGGTGCGCGCAGATCACTTATGCCAGTTCCCCCGCAAGGGCGCGGTCAATCAGGGCAACTGTTTCATTCACGCCATACAGCGCGATGAACCCGCCAAAACGCGGCCCCTGCGACTGTCCCAGCAACACTTCATACAGGGCCTTGAACCAGTCGCGCAGGTTTTCAAACCCGTGATCCTTGCCAACAGCGAAGGCCAGCGTCTGCAATTCCTCGGCGTCCAGCCCGCCTTGCCAGTCGCGCAACCGTGCGGCCAGATCTTCCATGGCAGTGCGTTCCAGCGGCGCGGGCGCGCGGAACTGGCGCGCGGGCGCCACGAAATCACGGAAATAGGCCAGCGCGAACCCTGCCGCCTGATCCAGATCAGGGTGTGTTTCGGGGGTCGCGTCAGGCGCATAGCGACGGATGAATCCCCAAAGCCCTTCTTTGCCCGTGGCCCCCGCGACGGACGCCAGGTTCAGCAACATCGCAAAACTGACCACCATATTGGACACAGGCGGGGTGCCTGCGTGAATATGCCAAACCGGATTGGCCAGTTGCTGTTCCAGCGTCTGGTCAGGAAAGGCGCGCAACTGCTGGTGATATTCATCCACCGCCTTGGGGATCACATCCCATGACAGGCGCTTGGCGGTGCGCGGCTTCAGGAACATGTAATAGGACAGCGATTCTGTGCTGGCATAGGTCAGCCATTCATCAATCGTCAGGCCGTTGCCTTTGGATTTGCTGATCTTCTCGCCGTTTTCATCCAGAAACAGCTCATAGACATAATGTTCCGGCTTCCGCCCGCCCAGAATTTCGCAAATGCGGTCATAAATGGGGGTGTTGGTCGAATGGTCCTTGCCATACATTTCAAAATCGACATCCAGCGCCGCCCAGCGCGCGCCGAAATCGGGCTTCCATTGCAGTTTCACATTGCCGCCTGTGACTGGCAGCGTCCATTCCCGCCCGTCCTCATCGTCAAACGTAATCGTGCCATTCTTGCCGTCCACATGCTTCATGGGCACATACAGAACGCGGCCCGTTTCGGGGTGGATGGGCAGGAAAATGGAATAGGTCTGCTGGCGTTCATCACGCAGGCTTTTGAGCATGACCGCCATGATGTCGTCATAGCGTTCAGCGGCCCGCAACAGCACTGCGTCAAACTGGCCGGATTTGTAGAATTCAGTCGCGCTGATGAATTCATAGTCAAACCCGAACGTGTCCAGAAACCGGCGCAACATGGCGTTGTTATGATGGCCGAAACTCTCATATTTTCCAAACGGGTCCGGCACCGATGTCAGCGGGCGTTGCAGATGTTCGCGCAGCGCCACAGGGTCGGGGACATTCTCGGGCACTTTGCGCATGCCGTCCACATCATCGGAAAAACAGATCAACCGCGTGGGCACATCACATAGCGCTTCAAACGCGCGCCGGACCATGGTTGTGCGCGCCACCTCGCCAAAGGTGCCGATATGCGGCAGGCCCGACGGGCCATAGCCCGTCTCGAACAGCACATAGCCCTTTTCCGGGGCCGTGCCCTTGATGCGCGCAACCAGTTTGCGGGCCTCCTCAAAGGGCCAGGCTTTGGATGTCAGGGCAGCATCGCGCAGTGCAGACATGGGCACATCACTTCCTTGTGGGGGGACAATAACACCCCCACTCCCTATTGCCCCTTGGCGGCCGCGTCAATATTCTGCGCCCGAAACAGCTACCCCGCCCAAACACAGCTACCCCGAAGGACCGCAGCATGCAGCCTCTGCCCCACCCCCTCTCCCCGCAGGATTGTCTGGTTGCCCTGATGATCGCTGTCTCGGCGGCGGATCAGGAAATCCGCACCGCCGAACTGGTGGCCATACAGGCGCTGGTGAATCACCTGCCCATCTTCGGGGAATATGACGCCGACCGCATCAAGACCATTGCCCAAACCGTGTTCGACCTGCTGGAAGAAGAAGACGGGCTTGATGCGCTGTTTGGACTGGTGCGCGAAAACCTGCCCGACAAACTGAATGAAACGGCCTATACCATCGCCTGCGATGTGGCCGCGTCGGACGGCAAACTCTCCCAGGCCGAATTGCGCCTGCTGGAAGAAATCCGCCATGAATTGCAGATTGACCGCCTGCATGCGGCGGCCATTGAACGCGGCGCGCGCGCACGCCACATGCGCCTGTAGCCCCCGCCACCGCCTCTGCATCAGAAACAGGCTGACAAATTGTCGCAGCCGCGCTACCCTGCCCCCCGAAGCAGGAGGGCCGCCAATGTCGAACCAGCGCCACCATGACGCGCTTCTTGCCTTGCGGCGGCGGCTGTTCGGGTATGCCTGCGCGCTGTGCCCGGACATGGCCAGCGCCGAAGATCTGTATCAGGACGCCATGCTGCGCGCGATGACGGCGCGCAGCGTCCCAACAGACCAGACTGCGTTTCGCGTCTGGGTGTTTCGCATCATGCGCAACCTGTGGGTCGACAGGCTGCGCGCCGCCGGGCGCCTGCCGGACCTGACAACCGATGACGCAATTGACGGCAATATCGCCATTGACCGCGCCGATGATCTGACCGTCAACCGCCTTGCGGTGCGACAGGCCTTCATGAAACTTGCCAAACCCCACCGGGACGTTCTGGCACTGGTGGACATCGCCGGTTTCAGCTATGCCGAGGCCTCAGAAATTCTGGACGTGCCACAAGGAACCATCATGTCACGCATCAGCCGCGCCCGCGCCAGTCTGGCCCACAGCCTGCAAGACAACGACAAGGTCGTGGCGCTGCCACTGGCGCAGGGCAAACTGGGCATCAGGGGCTGACAGGAATGGCCAGCCAATCCTTCCCCAACGAGATGCTCAACGCGTTCGTCGACGGGGCCTTGCCCCCCGACCAGACGGCAGACCTTCTGGCCGCCATGGCCCGTGACCCCAGCCTTGCGCGCCATGTCGCCATGCTGCAGCGGCTCAAAACCGCCCTCGCCACCCTTGATGATGCCATGGACCCGCCGCCCCTGCCCGCCCCCCCGGCGCGCAAACCTGCGCGCATGCGGCACGCATTGGCCGCTGCGGCACTGCTGGCCCTTGTTGCGGGCCTGGCATGGCACAGCCAGCCGCGCATGCCCGCCAGCCCCGACACGGCCCCCACCACCACGGCACTGGCGGCCCATCACGCATGGGCCGGCACGCCCGCCCCGAACACACCCACCCCCATGCCCGCCGCCTTCGACTGGCTCACGCCGGTCATGCAGGCCACCGGCCTGCAACTTGCGCATGCACAACAGGGACCAAGCGGCCTGCATCTTGGGTTTATCGGGGCCAATGCCTGCAGACTCAGCCTGTTCATCCAGCCACAAGACCAGCCCGACACCGCGCTGGACATCCAGTTGGACCAGCATCTGCAACAGGCAGGCTGGACCACATCAGGGCTGCAGTTTCGCATTGTCGCCCTTGACATGGACCTGTCGCGCTTTGCCACCATCGCAACCACGGCGCATACCAAAAGCCGCGACCACCTGCCCGCCAGCGCAGCCCAGATCGCACTGATCAATGCCGCGCGGCTGCCCTGTCTGGCCTGACCCCGCCACACCCGCCCCCTGCCCGCTTCATGTTCATTCTGGCCCAAATATCCTCAGGGGGTGAGGGCCGCAGGCCCGAGGGGGCGCGAGCGCCCCCTTCTTCCCCCCAGCCAAGCCACCGCCCCGCAAACCCCCGCCCCCCCACAAATTTATTTTCCACCGCAGGGAATAATATGCATCCTGCGCTCGTCTTTACTCATATGGGCATCTGATTGGTGCGCATATGGCTCTGGACATGGGAGGATGGAACAGCATGCCACAGAAAGAACGCGGGCTTATCGAACTTTACAATGACGATCCCGAACGCGCGGAATATCTGGTTTTCGGGCGCAAGGCGGGGCCGGACCGGCGCGGGTTTCTGCGCGGGGCGGGGCTGGCCTCTATGGGGGCGGTGCTGGGCACGACCATTCCCTTCAGCGCCAATATGCCTGCGGGCCTGATGCCTGCCGCGCTGGCCGAAACCATCAATGAATTCAGCATCGACTCCAAACATGCCGATATGATCGTGCATAACGACCGGCCCATGAATGTCGAAGCGGCCGCGCATCTGCTCGATGACGACATCACACCCGCGGCGCATCACTTCATCCGCAACAACGGGTCGATGCCCATGCCCATGAGCAAGGCTGACTGGCGGCTGAAAATCGACGGCGAGGTGAATGAGGAGCTGGAGCTGTCCTATGACCAGCTGATGAATGATTTTGAACTGGTCACCATGCAGGCGCAGCTTGAATGTGGCGGCAACGGGCGCGCGGGCTTCAACCCGCTGCCGCGTGGCAATCCGTGGTCCATCGGGGCCATTGGCAATGCAGAATGGACAGGTGTTCGGTTGCGCGACATTCTGCGCCGCGCGGGGCTGAAGCCGTCGGCGGTGTATACGGGCCATTTCAGCTATGATGACCATTTGTCGGGCGACCCTGACCGTCAATCCATTTCGCGCGGCGGCCCGATCGACAAGATGATGGACCCCAGCACCATCATCGCGCTGAAGATGAACGGCGCGGATATTCCCATTGAACACGGCTATCCAGCGCGCATCGTGGCCCCCGGCTGGGCGGGGTCGGTCAGCCAGAAATGGGTCACCCGCATCTGGGTGCGCGACCGCGAACATGACGGGCCGGGCATGACGGGGCTTAGCTACCGCATCCCGCGCTATCCTGTCGAAGCAGGGGCAGAAGTCCCGCATGAGGATATGATGGTCATGGGGTCCATGATCGTGAAATCCGCCATCACCAACCCTGTGGCGGGCGCCGAAACGCGTGCGGGCGCGCCTTTTGCCATTCGCGGGCAGGCCTGGGCCGGGGACAATCATGTGGTGAAGATGGAAACCTCGATCGATTTTGGCGCGACATGGCAGGTGGCACAGGTCCACGCGCCCGCCAACCGCTATGCGTGGCAGCGCTGGGAACAGACAGTCATTCCGCCCATGGCCGGCTATTACGAGGTATGGGCCCGCGCGACCGACAATCAGGGCAACAGCCAGCCCATGGTTGTGCCCGGCTGGAACCCGCGCGGGTATCTGAACAATGCGTGCCACCGCATCCATTTTACCGCCGTGTAAGGACAGCAAACCAACATGAAAACCCTGACTTCAACTTGCGGGGCGGCCTTGGCCGCCGCCCTGCTCACTTTGGGCGCGCCGGTGCAGGCCAGCCCCGAGGAGCCGCGAATCACTTCCCTTGCCGATGTCCCGGAGGATTTCGAGTTCTACCCCCTGCCCCCCGGTGAAGGGGTAGACGAAGTGTATTACAGCTGCATCGCCTGCCACAGCCTGCGCACCGTCACCAATGGCGGCTATTCACGGCGCGTGTGGGATGAGTTGCTGGACTGGATGGTTGCCGATCAGGGCATGATGGACCCTGAACCCGACATACGCGAAGTGCTGCTGGACTATCTGTCCACCTATATCGGCGAAGACTGGGAAGGCTAGCCCACCCTGTTCGGGTCATGGTCATGGTTGTAGCCAAGGCACAGGCGCGCCCCATTCGCACGGGCGCGCCTGTTCTTTTACGAGGGTGCCGCCGCAGACCACTTGCACGCAAGCTGGCGCCGCGCGATATGGGACAGGGAACACAACACCCGCAACCGGACTGGAACGCCTTGATGCCTATGCGCACACAAATCGCCTATTGGGGTATTGCCAGCCTTGGCTTCATTGCCCTGCTATGGGTCATGGGCGATGTGTTGCTGCCCTTTGTGACAGGGGCCGCGATTGCGTATTTCCTGAACCCTGTGGTGTCGCGCCTGACGCAATCGGGCGTGCCGCGTGTTCTGGCAGTGGCGGGGTTGATGTGTCTGGCGCTGGGGGTGGTTGTGCTGGCGGGGCTGTTGGTCATTCCCGCCGTAACCGCGCAGCTTGTGCAGTTCAGCGAAACCGCGCCCGACCTGCTGCGGCAGGCGCAGGCGTTTCTGACGCAATATTTCCCCGATCTGGAAGAGACGCTGCAAACATCGCTTGCCGCCATGGGCGAGGCCAGCCGCGACCGCGGTGCCGCCCTTGCGCAAGGTCTGCTGCGCGGGGTGTCGGGGGTGGTCAGTGCAGTTGTGTTTCTTGTCATCACGCCGGTTGTCGCGTTTTACCTTTTGCTGGACTGGCCGCGTGTCATGCGCGGGGCGGACGATCTGCTGCCGCGCCAGCACGCGCCCACGCTGCGCAGCCTTGGCGCGGATGTGGACCTTGCCATTGCGGGCTTTGTGCGCGGTCAGGTGACCGTATGCCTGATTCTGGCGGCCTATTACGCCAGCGCGCTGGGGCTGGCGGGGCTGGATTTCGGGCTGGCCATCGGGGTGGTGGCGGGGTTGATTTCCTTCATCCCCTATATCGGTGCCATTGTGGGCGGGGTTCTGGCCATTGGCGTGGCGCTGTGGCAATTCTGGGGCGAGCCGGGCATGATTGCCGCAGTGGTCGCCATTTTTGCCGTGGGGCAGGTGCTGGAAGGCAATATTCTGGTGCCGCGCATTGTGGGAAATTCCGTGCGGTTGCACCCTGTTTGGCTGTTGTTCGCCGTGTCGGCCTTTGGCAGTCTGCTTGGATTTACCGGTATGTTGATTGCCGTGCCGGTAGCGGCGGCGATTGGGGTTCTGGTGCGCTTCGGGATCGCGCAATACCAAAACAGCGCGCTTTACAGGCAGGAGTGACAGACCATGACATCCCCGCCCTTGCGCGCCGGACAAATCCACCTGCCGCTGGCGCTGCCCACTTCCTATGGGCGGGCGGATTTCGTGCCCGCACCGTGCAATGCCCAAGCGCTGCACATGATCACACAAGGCAACTGGCCTGCGGGCAAACTGGTTCTGACAGGGCCAGAAGGGGCGGGGAAGACCCATTTGCTGCATGTCTGGGGCGCAGAACATAACGCGGCATTGCTGCGCGCGCGCGATCTGGACAACGCGGATGTGCCTGCCCTGGCACAGTGCGGGCGCGTGGCGCTGGATGATGCCCATCAGGTTGCAGGCCACCCCGCACGCGAAGCGGCGCTGTTTCATTTGCACAACCTGCTGGCGGCAGGGGGCGGGGATGTGCTGCTGACGGCCCGCGCGCCCGTGCGCGATTGGGGCCTGTGCCTGCCGGATCTGGCGTCACGGTTGCAGGCAGCGGCGCATGTGGGGCTGGCCGCCCCCGATGACGCATTACTGGCGGCGGTGCTGACCAAATTGTTTGCAGACCGGCAAGTGACTGTGCCTGACACGCTGATCCCCTATCTGCTGGCGCGGATGGAACGGTCCCTTGGCGGGGCACAGGCGCTTGTCGCACGGCTGGATGCCGAAGCGCTGGCGCGCAAGAAGCCCATTTCGCGCAGTCTGGCAGCCGAAATTCTGAACGACCTGGACGATCCCGAATAAGTGAGCGCGGCGCATTTCGCGCGCCCCCCTCTTGTGTGCGGCACGGGCGCTGCATAAGCTTCATGAAGTCCATTTTTCATGCCGGAGGCCGCCTTGATCCGTTTCTTTGCACTGTGCATTTTCCTGCTGTCCGGCCTGTCCAGCGCCCCCGCCGCTTTTGCAGAGGACTCGCTGCGCCTGATTGCCGGGCAAGTCACAGTGCTGGAACGACTGGCCCTGCCCGATGACGCGGTGCTGATGGTCGATATCAGCGACCAGACCGATACAAGTGTGGCCAGTTTCCGCCAGCCCACGGATGGCGCCCAAAGCCCGTTTGCCTTCGAAATTGAAGCGCCGGCGGATCAGGCGCTGGTGTTGCGCGCGGGTCTGCGCGCGCTGGATGACGTGGTGTGGCTGACCGAACCTGTGGTTATCGCCGCCGGGGCGGACGCGCTGGACCTTGGCCCCATCCGCGCCCTGCGCACCCCGCCCATGGGGTTTGCATCCCTGCTGGCATGCGGCACCCAGTTGGTTGAGCTGGGCTTCTTGCCTGATGATGTGCGCCTGCGGTTCAATGAACAGCTGATCGTCATGACGCCCGCGCCTGCCGCGTCGGGCGCGCTGTTCACCGCCCCGGACACCCCTGCCACGTCCATTCACATAAAAGGCGACACGGCGCTGTTGCGCATTGACGGGGCGGAACTGGCCGAATGCATGCTGATGCGCCCGGAATTTGACATCACCCAAGGGGTCTGGAACATTACGGCCATCGGGGACAAGGCAGCGGTGTTCCCGTCCCGCACGGAACTTGTCTTCTACCCTGACGGCCGCATGAGTGCGACAGTGGGCTGCAACAGGTTGATTGGCGGGTATCGGCGGCATGGCGGCATCTTGTCTTTCGGGCAGATTGCCAGCACGCGCATGGCCTGCCCTGATGGCATGATGGACCAGGAACAGCGCTTCACCACAATGTTGCGCCGCGTGGACGGCTACCGCGTTGCGCCCGACAGCGGCAGGCTGACATTGCTGGCAGGGGGGCAACCTGTCATTTCCGCCCGCCGTTAACGCCCCCTTCTGGCCGCAATAAAACTGTCACATTCCAGCGCTATCAGGACGCCATGACCCAGACCATTCGTTCCGCAAATTTCCTGAACACCCCGTTTCCGGCGGCACAAACGCTTGACGGGTTCGACCCCAGCGGGCCGGAACGGTTTTTCAACCGTGAAATGTCATGGCTGGCCTTCAACTGGCGGGTGCTGGAAGAGGCTATGAACCCCCGTGTTCCCCTGCTGGAACGGGTGCGGTTCCTGTCCATTTCAGCGGCCAATCTGGATGAATTCTACACTGTGCGGGTTGCGGGCTTGCGGCAACTGGCACGCGCGGGCAACAGCACCCCGTCCGATGACGGGCGCACCCCGGCGGAACAGTTGGTCATGATCAATGACGACGCCCGCCGCCTGATGGAAAAACAACAAGACGTGTGGTCCGTTCTGCGCCCCCTTCTGGCGGAAGCGGGCATGGCCATTCTGTCGCATCAGGACCTGACACCAGATGACCATGCCGTGGTGGCGCAGTATTTTCTTGAAAACGTGTTTCCGGTGCTGTCACCGCTGGCCATTGACCCCGCGCACCCGTTCCCGTTCATCCCGAATGCGGGGTTTTCGCTGGCCATGGAACTGGAAGACAAGCGCGGGCGCAAGCTGAATGCGCTGGTGCCCGTGCCCGGCCAGATTGACCGTTTCCTGCGCCTGCCCGGTGGTAGCATCCGCATGCTGCCCCTTGAGGAACTGATCCTTGCGGAAATGAACAGCCTGTTCCCCGGCTACAGGCTGCTGGGGTCGTGCACATTTTCCGTGCTGCGCGACAGCGATCTGGAAGTTGAAGAAGAAGCCGAAGATCTGGTGCGCGAATTCGAAGTGGCGCTGAAACGCCGCCGCAGGGGCGAAGTTGTGCGCATGAAGATTTCCGCAGGTGCCCCGCGGGATTTGCGCGATATGGTCATGGAAGAACTGGAAGTGTCCGACACCGAAGTGGTCGAGGTGCAAGGCATCATGGGAATTTCCACCCTGAAGGAACTGGTGGTCGATGACCGCCCCGACCTGATGTGGCCGGGTTTCACCCCGCGCGTGCCCGAACGGGTGCAAGACCACCATGGCGACATGTTCGCCGCCATTCGCCAGAAAGATATGCTGCTGCACCACCCCTATGAAACTTTCGACATGGTGGTGCGTTTTCTGGAACAGGCCGCGCGCGACCCCGATGTGCTGGCCATCCGCCAAACCCTGTATCGCACATCGCGCAACAGCCCCATTGTGGCGGCGCTGTGCGAAGCCGCCGAAGCGGGCAAATCCGTAACTGCGCTGGTTGAACTGAAAGCGCGCTTTGACGAAGCCGCGAATATCCGCCAGTCGCGCAGGCTGGAGCGTGCGGGCGCGCATGTGGTGTACGGGTTCGTGAACTACAAGACCCATGCGAAAATCAGTGCCGTGGTGCGCCGCGAAGGCGACAGGCTGGTAACCTATACCCATTTCGGGACCGGAAATTACCACCCCATCACCGCGCGTATCTATACTGACCTGTCGCTGTTCACCTGTGACGCGGCGCTGGGGCGCGATGCGACGCGCGTGTTCAATTATGTGTCCGGCTATGCCGAACCCGCCTTGCTGGAAAATCTGGCGATTTCGCCCATAAGCCTGAAGCAGCGCCTGCTGCAAATGATCGCCGTCGAGGCAGAGCACGCCCATGCAGGCCGCCCCGCACAGATCTGGGCGAAGATGAATTCCATCATCGACCCTGATGTGATTGACGCGCTGTATGACGCCAGCCGCGCAGGGGTGGAAATCAGCCTCGTTGTGCGCGGCATTTGCGGGTTGCGGCCGGGCATCAAGGGCTTGTCCGAGAATATTCGCGTAAAATCCATCGTGGGCCGGTTTCTGGAGCATTCGCGCATTGTGTGTTTCGGCAACGGCGCGGGCCTGCCATCGGAACAGGCGCGGGTGTTCATATCGTCCGCCGACTGGATGGGGCGCAATCTGGTGCGGCGGGTGGAAACGCTGGTGGAAATCAACAACCCCACGGTCAAGGCGCAGATCGTGCGGCAGGTGATGGCCGCGAATCTGGCGGATGAGGCGCAAAGCTGGGTTCTGCAACCCGATGGCCCTGCCCTGCGTGTCCTGCCCCGCGAGGGCGAGGAGCGCCGCCTGTTCAACTGCCACCGTTTCTTCATGGAAAACCCGTCCCTGTCGGGGCGCGGGTCCGCAGGGGCCGAAGATGTGCCTGAACTGACCCATGACGATGACTGAGGCTGCATAATGCGCGCAGAAAAAAGGCGCGCCGTTCTGGCGCACCTTTTCGGTGTCATGCCTTCGGGCGGCAGGGTCAGTCGCGCAACAATTCGTTGATGCCGGTCTTGGACCGTGTTTGCGCATCCACGCGCTTGACGATGACCGCGCAATACAGGTTCACCCCGTTCTTCGATGGCATGGTGCCCGACACGACCACCGAATAGGGCGGCACTTCGCCATAGGTGACCGCGCCGGTTTCGCGGTCCACAATCTTGGTGGATTTGCCGATATAGACGCCCATCCCCAGAACGGACCCTTCGCGGATGATGCACCCTTCCACAACTTCCGACCGCGCCCCAATGAAGCAATTGTCTTCAATGATGGTGGGACCGGCCTGCATGGGTTCCAGAACCCCGCCAATGCCCACACCGCCCGACAGATGGACATTCTTGCCGATCTGCGCGCAGCTGCCCACTGTGGCCCATGTGTCCACCATGGTGCCGCTGTCCACATAAGCGCCAAGGTTCACGAAAGACGGCATCAGCACCACGCCGGGCGCGATATAGGCGGATTTGCGCACCACGCAGTTGGGCACTGCGCGAAACCCTGCTGCGCGCCATTGCTGCGCATCCCAGCCCTTGAACTTGCTGTCCACCTTGTCCCACCAGCCGCCCCCCTGCGGGCCGCCCGATTGGGGTTCCATATCCTTGATGCGAAAGCCCAGCAGCACCGCTTTCTTCGCCCATTGGTTCACATGCCACGCGCCCGTGTCGCGCCGTTCGGCCACGCGCAAGGTGCCGTTGTCCAATGCGTCCAGCGTCGCTTCAATGGCGTCGCGCGTGGCACCGCCGGTGTCTGGGGTGATGCTGTCGCGGGCATCCCACGCGGCTTCGATTGCGGTTTCAAGCGCGGCAGTGTCGGTCATCGGGGACTCCATTCCTCTGGTCATCGGTTGGGCTTGGCTATAGCCTTGGGGCGAACAAACCGCAACTTCCCCGCGCGATCGGAGGCCCTTTTGAACGAGAACCCCAAATACCGTATCTTTCCTGACGCAAGCGAAGACATCCAGCACTGGGACGACATTCCCGATACGGCACAAACGCGCCATCCTGCCTATCGTCTGGCATTTGCCGACAAGGATTTCATGCTGCGCGATGAATTGCGCCCTGTGCGGCTGCAACTGGAATTGCTGAAGCCCGAATTGCTGATGAATGAACGCGGTATCCGGTCAACAATCGTCATGTTCGGGGGCGCGCGCATTCCCCGCCCCGAAGCTGCCGGGCAGGCCAGCACCCCCACCCTTGCGGGGCTTGCGCGGTTTTATGACGAAGCGCGCGAATTTGCCCGCCTGATGACATTGCGATCCGTGCAAAGCTACGGGCGCGAGGATGTGATTGCCACAGGCGGCGGCCCCGGTGTGATGGAGGCAGGCAATCGCGGTGCCAAGGATGCGGGCGGCATGTCCATTGGCCTGAATATCGTGTTGCCGCATGAACAGGCGCCGAATTCATATGTCACGCCTGACCTGTGCTTCAACTTCCATTACTTCGCCATCCGCAAGATGCATTTCCTGATGCGCGCCAAGGCGATTGCAGTGTTTCCGGGCGGGTTTGGCACGCTGGACGAATTGTTTGAAACGCTGACGCTGATCCAGACAGAACGCATGCGCAAAATGCCCTTCGTGCTGTTCGGGCGCGACTTCTGGCAGAAGATCATCAACTGGGACGCGCTGGCGGACGCGGGCACCATCAACCCCGAAGACCTGAATTTGTTTCATTTCGTCGAAACTGCGGCCGAGGCGATCGAGATTATCGACACTTTCAAGCCTGACGGGTGTGATTAACGAAAAAGGGGCGGATTTTGGCCTGAAGCAGACATTGGGAATACCCCAAGGCGCGGCGCAAAGGCCGCAGGCCGCCGCGCCATCGGCGGGCCGTCCCGCGGCCTGCCGATTACTCTGGTGGCGCGCCAAGCCTTGAAAGTCGGAGTATGCCGCCTGCATAACGTGAACCTCACTGGCGTCGGATCGGCAGACCCCGGCCCGCCGACAGCGCGGGCTTTATCCAAGCGCGCAGGGCGGCTTCAGGCCATTTCCAACAACCTTGCACCATAAGCCAGCATTTCGCTAGCCCTTGGCCAACTGTTCCAGTGTCGGGCGGAAGGGTTCCAGCGCGTAGCCGAACTTCGCGGGAATTGCGATCAACTCATCCGTGGGGCGCGTGCCTGCCTGGCTAAGCGCCCAAACAATCGAAGACCGGTTGCCCGACGCGCAATAAGCCAGCACCGGGCCAGTGCTGGCTTTCAGCGCGTCCCCTTGCGCGGTGACATTCTCCATGGTGATGGCCCCGCCCACCACCGGATTGACCACAAACTGCAAACCCGCCGCTTCCACCGCGCGGCGCAGGGCGTCGGCCTGCACCTCCGGGGGAATTTCGCCATCGGGGCGGTTACAGATAACCGTGGTAAACCCTGCCTCGGCGATGGTGGCCACATCATCAGGGGTAATCTGGGGCGATACGGCGTAGGTGTCGGTCAGGTGTCGAATGTCCATCAACTGCTCCTGCAAGGGTCAAACTGCGGCAAGTTTATCTATGCGCATACGAAGTGGTGGTGTGACCAGCATACCCGCGATCATGGCAAGGATAAAGACGATCCCGCCTGTCCCCCCCCAACTAAGCGATGCAATCGCAGGACCAGGGCACAACCCCACCAGCCCCCAGCCCGCGCCAAACAGCACTGACCCCACAACAAGGTTATGGCCCAGCCGCGGGTCCGGGCGCGCCGGAAAAGGCAGGCCAACCAGCGATTGCGCCCGCCGCGTGGTCATGTTCCACGCCACCAGCATGGGCAGAATTGCCCCGCCCAGCACGAATGCCAGCGTCGGGTCCCATGCGCCGAAAATGTCCAGCCAGCCCTGAACCTTGGTTGTGTCGGTCATGCCCGACACCAGCAAACCCGCACCAAACAGCCCGCCAGACGCGGCGGCAAGCAACAGACGTTTCATCAGATCACCCCCAGAAGGTGGCGAAACAGCACCATCACGATACCGCCTGCCAGCAGATAGAACACTGTCGACACGATCCCGCGCAGGGAAAACCGCGAAATGCCGCACACCCCGTGACCGGATGTGCAGCCATTGGCCAGCCTTGTGCCAATGCCCACCAGCAGCCCGCCTGCAACCACAATCCACAGGTTGCTGGTGATGTTGGTCGTCACCTCGACGGTATAGAAGGGCAGCAGAAGCGCGGGCACCACCACCAGCGCCGCCAGAAAGGCCAGCCGTTCATCCCAGTTGGACAAGCCGCTGCGGTCCACAAGGCCGCCGATAATGCCGCTTGCCCCCATGATGCGCCCGTTGCCCAGCAGAAATATGGCCGCAGACACCCCAATCATCAGGCCGCCCGCAAGGCCCCATATCCAGTCTGTTTCAATCATGTTATATGTCCTGTTCGCATGGAAGCGCGGCAGATGTGACTGCCGCGCCTGTATCTGTAATGTTTGTTGGAATCAAAGCTTGTTGACGGGCACTTTCAGATAGACCGTGCCGTTTTCTTCGGCGGGCGGCATCTGGCCTGCGCGCATATTCACCTGCAGCGATGGCACAATCAGGCGCGGCATGGCCAGTTGTGCGTCGCGTTCATTGCGGGCACGCACGAAATCGTCCTTGGACTTGCCTTCGCCCACATGTTTGTTCAGGCGCTTTTGTGCGCCCACGGTGGTTTCCCATGCATAGGTGTCGCGCCCTTCGGCCTTGTAGTCATGGCCCACAAAAATGCGCGTCTCATCTGGCAGGGACAGGATTTTCTGCACCGAGTCCCACATCGTGTCCGCTGACCCGCCGGGGAAATCGCACCGTGCCGTGCCGAAATCGGGCATGAACAATGTGTCGCCCACGAAGGCCGCGTCACCGATCACATAGGTCAGGCAGGCAGGCGTATGGCCGGGGGTGTGCATGACGTCGCCGCGCATCTGGCCAATATGGAAGCTGTCGCCATGTTTGAACAGCGCGTCAAATTGCGACCCGTCGCGCTGGAACTCGGTGCCTTCATTGAACACCTTGCCGAATGTGTCCTGCACCACGCGGATATTTTCGCCAATGGCAATCTTGCCGCCCACACGTTCCTGAATATAGGGCGCGGCGGACAGGTGGTCGGCATGGACATGGGTTTCCAGCAGCCATTCCACTTCATAGCCCTTGTCGCGCACAAAGGCGACAACCGCATCGGCAGACCGCGTGTCTGTCCGGCCAGAGGCATAGTCGAAATCCAGAACCGAATCCACGATTGCGCATTTCGCACTGTTGGGGTCGCGCACCACATAGGTAACTGTAAAGGTGGCTTCGTCAAAAAAGGCGGTGACTTCGGGGGCCATGGTGGGTTCTCCGTTTTTCATGTCTTGTCCCCAATATAGTCACCACAAAACATATTGCAATAATAGAATGTTTATTTATCCACGCCCCCACTTACACTTTCAGCGCCATGGACGGGGACAACACGTCAATCCCCTGCGCCTTGCCAACAGCGTAATACGTCAGATGTCCAGCATGGGTGTTCAGACCAGCCAGAAAATGCGCGTCATCCTCGCAGGCCTGCCGCCACCCTTTATTGGCCAGCGCCAGCATGAAGGGCATGGTGGCATTGCCCAGCGCAAGGGTCGAACTGCGCGCCACGGCACCGGGCATATTGGCCACGCAATAATGCATGATGCCATCAACGTCATAAATTGGGTCGGCATGTGTGGTCGGGCGCGAGGTTTCAAAACACCCGCCCTGATCAATCGCCACATCCACCAGCGCCGCGCCGGGCTTCATGTCTGACAGTTGCGCGCGGGTAATCAGCTTGGGGGCTTCGGCACCGGGGATCAGCACTGCCCCAATGACCATATCGGCCTGTTCGACCAGTTCAGCCGTGTTGCCCCTGGACGCATAGCTGGTTTTGAACACCCGGCCAAACACATCATCCAGATGGCGCAGCCGCGAAAGCGACATGTCCAGCACGGTGACATCCGCGCCCATTCCTGCCGCAATGCGCGCAGCATGGGTGCCCACAACGCCGCCGCCGATCACAACCACCCGCGCAGGCGCAACACCGGGCACGCCGCCCATCAGCACGCCGCGCCCGCCATTGGCCTTTTGCAAGGTCCACGCGCCCACCTGCGGGGCCAGCCGCCCCGCCACCTCGGACATGGGGGCCAGCAGCGGCAGGCCACCTGCGCGGTCCGTCACAGTTTCATAGGCAATGGCCGTCACGCCACTGTCCAGCAAATCGCGGGTTTGCGGCGCATCGGGGGCCAGGTGCAGATAGGTGAACAACACCTGCCCTTCGCGCAATTGCGCCCGCTCGCCCGGCTGCGGTTCCTTGACCTTGACCACCAGTTCCGCGCGGGCAAAGATTTCTTCTGCCGTGTCCACAACCTGCGCGCCCGCCGCAAGGTAGGCGCCATCGTCAAACCCCGCGCCCTGTCCGGCGCCGGTTTCAACAATTACGTCATGGCCATGCGCAAGCGCTTCTTGCGCGGCAACCGGCGTCAGGCCGACACGGTATTCCTGCGGCTTTATTTCTTTTGGGCACCCAATCAACATTCTGAACCTCCCTTTTTCCTATAGCGACACAATAATCGCCGTATTCGGGTGAATTCTTGACATTTCCGCGCATGAAGCGCTAAACGACGACAGATTTTCGCGCCAACAGCCCCTTTTTCGGAACAGGATTGCGCTGCGATGCAGCTAGACGACACCGACCGCCGCATTCTGCGTGTCTTGCAAAAACAAGGGCGCGTGACGAATGCGGAACTGGCCGAACTGGTCAACCTGTCGCCATCAGCATGCCACAGGCGGGTGCAGCGGCTGGAAGCGGACGGTATTATTGCAGGCTATGTCGCGCTGCTGGACCGCAAGCGCATTGGCCGCGCAACAGTGGTGTTTGTGGAAATCAAACTGTCAGGGCAAAGCGATGAAATTCTGGACGCGTTCGAACGCGAAGTGGCGCGTGTGCCCGACATTGTGGAATGCCACCTGATGGCAGGAACGGCAGATTATTTACTGAAGGTCATTGCCGCTGACAGCGACGATTTCGCGCGCATTCATCGCCGCCACTTAAGCCGGTTGCCCGGTGTGGTGCAGATGCAATCTTCCTTTGCGTTGCGCAATGTGGTCCAGACAACGGCCATCGACATATGACCACGGGCCGCGCCAGTCGCCGCCCGTGATGGAATGCACACAGCGCGGGCGTCACCGCGCCTTCAGGGAATCCCGAATTTCGATCAGAAGTTCCTCGGTCGTGGGGCCTTTGGGGGCTTCGGGTGCAGGCGCTTCGGGTTTGCGGCCCAGCGCGCTGATGCGGTTCACGGTTCTGACCAGCAGGAACACAACCCATGCCACGATCAGGAACTTGATGACCGCGTTGATGAAATTGCCGATCATGAACTGGGCCTCGCCCAGCCCGAAGCTGACAGCGCTGAAATCAACACCGCCCACGAAAATACCGATAAGCGGGTTCACCAGATCATCCACCAGTGATGTGACAATCGCCGTGAAGGCCGCGCCGATAATGATACCCACAGCCATATCCATGACATTGCCGCGCGTGATGAAGGTTCTGAACTCTTTAAGCATTCGTTTCTCCTGTTACCAAACCCTTATGCTTATGCACTGGCACAGACCGCGCGGGAAGGCCGGATTAACCAGTTATGTGGCAAAATCAGGGCCTATGACCACGCTATCATTTGCACAAACGCGTTTTCCCCGCGACGGATATTGCGAGGGCGCGCGTTCTGTGGCAAGGAACTGTTACGCAAACCAAACTGGAAAGTTCAGTAGATGCCGGATTACGCAGCGCGCCGCACCATCATGGTTGATACCCAAGTGCGCCCCTCGGATGTCACAAAATTCCCCATCATCGACGCCATGCTGCGCACCCCGCGCGAAGTGTTTGTGCCAGATACGCTGCGCGAAACAGCCTATATGGGTGAAAACATCCCCTTGGGCGACGGGCGCGTTCTGCTTGACCCGCGCACATTCGCAAAAATGCTGGATGCGCTGGCGCTGACGCCGGGGGAACTGGTGCTGGATATTGGCTGCGGGTCGGGGTATTCTGCGGCCATTGTGGCATTGATTGCCCAAGCTGTGGTCGCTGTTGAATGCGACGATGCGCTGGCCCATGACGCCGAAACGGTTTTGCCGCAGGTTGGCGCAGAAGCCGTGATCCTGCACAAAGGCCCGCTGACAGAGGGCGCGCCCGATCACGCCCCTTATGATGCCATGATCGTGCAAGGCGGTGTGTCAGAATTTCCCCAAACCCTTGTCGGGCAATTGCGCGAAGGCGGGCGTGTGATCTGCCTGTTCATGGAAGGGCAATTGGGGGTTGTGCGCCTTGGTGTGCGTCAGGGCGATCAGATTGCATGGCGTGATGTGTTCAACGCCGCCGCCCCCGTGTTGCCGGGATTTGAAAAACAGGAAGCCTTCACTTTCTGACCGGATCGGGCGGCGCTGAATTCGCCCGATCAAGATACTCGAGCAAAGCTTGAAAGGGCAGAAATGTTCAGACCCACACTTACCGCATTGGCCATTGCCTGCAGCACCGCACTGTCCGGGGCACCCGCGGCCGCACAATCGCTGGCCGACACTTTCATAACCGCCTATCAGAATTCGGACCTTCTGGAACAAAACCGCGCGGTTTTGCGCGCCGCAGATGAAGATGTGGCGCTGGCCGTGGCGTCGCTGCGCCCGGTCCTGAATTTTGTGGCCCAAGCCCGCGGGCAGAAACAAAGCGCAGGCCAGCAGCGCGAATCCCTGACCGCCTCGGTCAATCTGTCAGCCGAAATTACACTGGTGGATTTTGGGCGCGGCGCGCTGGCGCGTCAATCCGCCGAAGCGCTGGTCATGGGCACACGGCAGGCGCTTTTGAATGTTGAACAACAGGTCTTGCTGGATGCCGCGCGCGCCTTCATGGATGTGCGCAGCGCCGTGGAAACCGTAGCCTTGCGGCAAACCACGATGCGCCTGACGCAACAGGAACTGAACGCCGCGCAGGAACGGTTTGAACTGGGCGAGATTACGCGCACAGATGTGTCGCTGGCTGAAGCCCGCCTTGCCGCCGCGCGCAGCCAGCTTGCCGCCGCCGAAGGGGATCTGGCTGTCGCCCGCGAGGAATATAAACTGGTCACCGGGCGTCACCCCGGACAGTTGCGCCAGCCCCCCGCCCTGCCCGCGCTGCCCGCCACGCTGCAGGCCGCGCAGGAGATTGCGCGCCTGACGCACCCATCGGTCAAACAGGCCCAGTTCGAGGTGACGGCCGCCGAACTGAACGCCGAACGCACTGCCGCGCAACGCCATGGCAGCGTCACAGCTGATGCCAGTGTGGGGGTCACCACCGATCTGCTCAATAGCGGGCCGGCCACGCGCTCTGCATCAGCCGGGGTGCAGTATCGCCGCCCGTTGTATCAGGGGGGTGCAATCAGCGCCCAGCACCGTCAGGCATTGGCACGCCGGGATGCCGCACGTTCCGGCCTGCACCGCAGCGTTGCGCAGGTTTTGCAAAATGTCGCTGTGCAATGGGCCAATCTGGATGTGGCCCGCGCGCGTATTGCCGCAGGCCAGCAACAAGTGCGCGCTGCCCAAAGCGCCTTTGACGGAACACGCGAAGAAGCCCGCCTTGGGGCGCGCACCACGCTGGATGTGCTGAACGCCGAAAACGACCTGATGGACGCGCGCACAGTGCTGTTGCAATCGCAAGCCAGTGTGCAGGTGGCCAGCTACGGGTTGATGGCGGCCATGGGCTTGTTGACAGTGGATCATCTGCGCCTGGGCATTCCGACCTATGACCCGGAAGCGTATTTCAACGCAGTGCGCAACGCCCCTGTCACATCGCAGCAAGGCGAGGCGCTGGACCGCGTTCTGCAGGCGATCGGGCGGGAATAATCCCGCCCCTGTGACCGCTGCACAAGCTGTTGTGATTTGCTGTTACGGCGCGACATGTCATGCTTTGGGGCGCAATCCCCGAAACAAGTAGGACAGACATGCGCAAAGCAACATACAGTTTCCCCACCGCCTGTGCGGTTGTGGCCGTATTGGCACTGCCTGCAACTGCCCAGCCCGCGTTTGAAGTGGACACAGTTGCCACGGGCCTTAGCAACCCTTGGGCCATGGCATTTCTGCCCGGCAGCGATGAGATGATCATCACCCTGCGCGGCGGCGATATCGTCATCCTGAACCCCGATAGCGGCGCGATGCAGCCCATCAGCGGCGCCCCCAATGTGGATACACGCGGACAGGGCGGGTTGCTGGACATTGCCCCCGCCCCTGATTTCACGCAATCGGGGCTGGTCTATATGACATGGGCGGGCCGCGTTGACGGGCAGAATTCGACAACCCATCTGGGCCGCGCGCGGCTGGACCGCGAAGCGAATGCGCTGGTGGAACTTGAGGTGCTGCACGCGGTCAGTCCCGCAGTCAACTCGGGGGCGCATTTCGGGTCGCGCATTGTGTTTTCTGACGGGCATGTTTTCGCAGGCTTCGGTGACCGTGGGTCCAAGGATTTCGGGCCGAACCATATTTCGCAAGACCTGACCAGCGAGAATGGCGCGGTCATTCGCCTGACGCTGGACGGGGATATACCCGCCGACAACCCGTTTGCAGGGCAGGACGGGACCGCAGGCGCGATCTGGTCCTATGGCCACCGCAACATTCAGGCCATGACCCTGCACCCCGACACCGGTGATATCTGGCTGGCCGAACATGGCGAGGCGGGCGGCGATGAAGTCAACATTGTTCAACGCGGCGGGAATTACGGCTGGCCACTGGCCGCCAATGGCGTGACCTATCGCGGCGGAGAGCGGTTTGCCGCGCCCCATCAGGACGGGGACGGGTTCATTTCCCCCGCCCATGTCTGGCCTGCAGGGCGCGATGACCACTTCCCGCCATCGGGCATGACCTTCTACACCGGCGATGCCTTTCCTGACTGGCAGGGCCATGTGCTGATCGGCAACCTGCTTCATCAATATCTGGGCCTGTTTTCGGAAAATAACGGCACGCTGGAACCTGTGGCCCGCCTGCTGGACGGCGCGGGGCACCGCATTCGGGATGTGGCCATAGGCCCGCAGGACGGGTTTATCTATGTGCTGGCCGACGGGAACAATGCCCCGCTGATGCGGCTTGTCCCGCGGTCCTGACCTGACGCCCTGACCTGACGGGGGCAGTTTGGGCAATTCTTCGGGAATTCAGGAAGCTCTGTCAGGAAAAACCGTGCTGGCATGGCCCAATGCGGCCATGCTACGCAGGTCTACCCCCGAAGGAGCGCAAGAAATGACCCAAGGTTCACCGCACAGGCCCCGATACCATGTTCCCACAGGGGGGTTACCGCCACAGTCGCAACTGACGACCGACCGCGCCATGTTCACCGAAGCCTTCGTGGTTATCCCCAAAGGCACATTGTCGGATATTGTGACCAGTTGCCTGCCCTTCTGGACCGGGGCGCGGTTCTGGGTGCTGGCCCGCCCGCTAAGCGGGTTTGCCGAAACATTCTCGCAATATATTGTCGAACTGGCGCCCGATGGTGGCAGTGACCGCCCCGAAACCGACCCCCACGCCGAAGGGGCGCTGTTTGTCGTGGAAGGGGGGCTGACGCTGACAGTAAACGGGACCACCCACGACCTGACGACGGGCGGTTTTGCCTTTGTGCCCGCAGGCAGCGACTGGACAGTGCGCAACCCCAACGGGGCGAAGGCGGTGTTTCACTGGATTCGCAAACGCTATCAGGCGTTGGACGGGCTGGCCCATCCCGAAGCGTTTGTTGCGCAGGATCAGGACATCCCCCCTGCCGCCATGCCGGACACAAACGGCGCATGGGCCACGACCCGGTTCATGGACCCCGCAGATATGCGCCATGACATGCATGTTACCATCGTGACCTTGCAACCGGGCGCCAGCATTCCGTTTGACGAAACCCATGTCATGGAACACGGGCTGTATGTGTTGCAGGGCAAGGGCGTTTATCACCTGAACCAGCAATGGGTGGAAGTGGAAGCAGGGGATTTCATGTGGCTGCGCGCCTTCTGTCCGCAGGCCTGTTATGCAGGCGGCCCACAGCCGTTCCGATACCTGCTTTATAAGGACGTAAACCGCCACGCGCCGTTGCCCTGACGCGCGCAGCGGTCACGGCACGCCGTCGGCATTGGTCGAAAACGGTTCTGATTCAGCGTCTTGCTGACCGACCATGGGGTCATCAGGGGTGAACGGCCCGTCAAGGTTCATGTCAGGGGCGGCCATACCACCAAGGGCCGCGTCATAGGGGGCATCCGGCCCATCAGCATCAGTCACCGCAAAATCCGGGGCGCTGTCTGCGGTGTCAAACGCAGGCGCATCATCGCCCGCGAAGGAAATTTCCCCCGGCAGGACACGCGCAGCGGAAACCGGCAGCGTGAAGGGAACGTCATGGTCATCCAGCATTTCGCCGGGCTGCGAGGTCAGGCGCACTGCGCGCTGGCCGCGCGCCTGCCCCAACCGCGCCTTGGCAATGACATGGCCGTTCAGCGTTTCCAGCGACAGCGCTTCCAACGCACTTTCGGGCAGGCACAGCACATCCCCGCGCGTCAGTGTTGATACGGCGGAAAGCTTCATCTGCATGCGGCATAAAACAGCGTCAAGCTGCACTTCGCTGGCTGTGACGGTTGCAGCCAGACGCGTGCCCCAATCTTCTTTTTGCGCATCGGGCTGCGACGCGCTTGCGGGTTCGTGCACGAAGGCCATATCGGGCAGGATAAGATACAGGCTTCCTTCGCGGGGTCCTTGGGCGAATTGCACCCCCATCCGCACAATCTGATAGGGCACATCTTCCAAAAGCACACCAAGCGGGCGCGGATCATCCAGAAATGAGCCGTAAACATACCCGTCGAACTGGTCCCGCTGCGGTGCCCCGTTCAGACGCTGGGCAATGTGCTGGAACAACGAATCGATCAATGGGGCCAGCAGCGCGGCATCGGTGCGTGTGGGTTTGCGCAGTGCAGGCACGCTGTCGGAAACACGCGCCGTTGTCACTGCTTCCACCAACCCAGCCATCAGGTTGTGGCACATCACCACCAGACCAATCTGCCCTTCCACACCATCCAGCAGGGACAAGAACATGCCCGGTTCGGCAATTTCCACAACCTCCGCCAAGCTGGCGGGATACATTTTCACCGACGTCGCCGTTGCGTCCAGCCCCCGGCGTGTCCGCGCCATACGCCCGAACGCAACACGAACTGCCCCGTCGAACACCGCGGATTCCGCATTGGCCGCAGCCCGCGCACGCGTTGCCATCCTCGCCAGAGGATTTTGCCGGTCTGTCCGGTTGGTATGTTCCGCTTCTGCCTGATCCATCGTGCATTGCCACCCGTTTGCCATTGATCATTGGCGCAAAAAGGTTAGCAAAAACTGAAATTCCCGTCAGTTAAATGCAATTTTGCGGTGTCCTTGCACCGCAGCGGTGCAGTTCATAGCCGATGCACACCGCAGCGGTGGAGTTCATACCTGACATGCTGGCAAGGTGCGCGTGAAACCCGCGATATCATTGCGCTTACTTGCGTCGCGCAAGGGCGGCCAATCCTTGGCCACGCCCCCCCACCGGCCGGGGCTGCCAGCGACCACCTGATCGCGTTCCACCGCCTGCGCTGCAATGCGCGCCGCACAGCGCAGATTCGTCGCGCCGTCATAAAGCCCGTTGGGATGGCTAAGGTCACAGCCGTAAAACCGCGCCGAGGTTGGCCAGATTTGCAGCAAGCCGCGATACCGCCCCCCGGCCCCTGCGGCGTCTGGCCGCCATGTGCTTTCATACCCTGCCAACCCCGAGAAAAGCGCCGTCCAGAAGGCCTTGCGCCCGTCAGCATCGGCTGATTCGTATCCGGGGCAAAAGGTGTCGATATCGTCTGGAACGGTTTCGACCAAGGCGCGCCCTTCGTGATCAAGGGCGTCAAACTTGGCGGCGGTCCACAATGTCGCCTCGGGGCGGTGGTCCCAGCGGGTGACGATTTCCGCCCCCGCGCTTTGGTCGGTGGCCTGAACCATGCAGCCCCCAAGAAGGGTCACCAGTCCGGCGACCGCCAGCAGGCGCATAGGCATTAAACGGGTCATCTGATATCCGAAGGTTGCACAGCGCCCTTCTGCGCTGCAGCGCGGCAGTGTCCGATTCGGCACTGAAACACAATTCACGCCCCCGCGCCCCCCCCACAATAGGCGAAACCTTGCCCAAGCCGCCCCCTTGCTGCGCGCGCGCACTGCCGCTAGAAGGCACAAGCAGGACAGCCACAGGAATATGCACCCATGCTTGATCTGACCTATGACGCACCCGAGATCAAAACCATATCCGGCGCAACCGGAGAATGGGAACTGGTCATCGGTATGGAAATTCATGCCCAGGTGTCCAGCCGGTCAAAGCTGTTTTCAGGGGCCTCGACCCGCTTCGGCGCGGAACCCAATTCCAACGTGGCCTTCGTGGATGCCGCAATGCCCGGCATGCTGCCGGTCGTGAACGAATTTTGCATTGAACAGGCCGTGCGCACCGGGCTGGGGCTGAAAGCGCAGATCAATCTGCGGTCTGCTTTTGACCGCAAGAATTATTTTTATCCCGATCTGCCACAGGGCTATCAGATCAGCCAGTTATACCACCCGCTGGTGGGCGAAGGCGAAGTGCTGGTGGAAATGGGACCGGGGATTGCGCGTCTGGTGCGCATTGAACGTATCCATGTCGAACAGGATGCGGGCAAAAGCATTCATGACATGGACCCGAACATGTCTTTCGTGGACCTGAACCGCACCGGTGTCGCGCTGATGGAAATCGTCAGCCGCCCCGATATTCGCGGGCCGGAAGAAGCGGCCGCCTATGTCACCAAGCTGCGCCAGATCCTGCGCTATCTGGGCACTTGCGACGGGAATATGCAAAACGGCAATCTGCGCGCTGATGTCAACGTGTCTGTCTGCCGCCCCGGCCAGTATGAAAAATATCAGGCCACGCAGGATTTCGGCCATCTGGGCACGCGCTGTGAAATCAAGAACATGAATTCCATGCGCTTCATTCAGGCCGCAATTGACTATGAGGCCCGCCGCCAGATTGCCATTTTGGAAGATGGCGGAAGCGTGGTGCAGGAAACCCGCCTGTATGACCCGGACCGCGGCGAAACACGGTCCATGCGGTCCAAGGAAGAAGCGCATGATTACCGCTACTTCCCCTGCCCCGACCTGCTGCCGCTGGAAATTGAACAGGCGTGGGTCGATGACATTGCCGCCAGCCTGCCGGAATTGCCCGACGAAAAGAAGGCGCGTTTCATGCGCGATTTCGGCCTGACGGATTATGACGCCAGCGTGCTGACCGCCGATGTGACCAATGCCGCATTCTTCGAGGCCGTGGCAGAAGCGGCCGGCGATGGCAAACTGTCCGCAAACTGGGTCATCAATGAATTGTTCGGCCGCCTGAAGAAAGAAGGGCATGACATCAGCGCAAGCCCTGTCAGCACCGAGCAGTTGGCGGGAATAATCAAGCTGATCAAATCAGGCGATATTTCGGGCAAGATTGCCAAGGATGTGTTTGAAATCATCTATACCGAAGGCGGCGATCCGGCGCAGATCGTGGAGGACCGCGGCCTGAAACAAGTGACCGACACTGGCGCGATTGAAAAGGCTGTGGATGATATTATTGCAGCCAACCCCGCGCAGGTGGAAAAGGCAAAACAGAACCCCAAACTGGCAGGCTGGTTCGTCGGGCAGGTCCTGAAATCCACGGGCGGCAAGGCCAACCCCCAAGCCGTGAACGAAATTGTCGCGGCGAAACTGGGCCTGTAGCACCCGCAAGGGGCTGCTGCGCGGACACGGAATAGTTGCAAAAAAAACACCGCCTCCGGGCGGTGTTTGTGATTTCATTGTCTGAAACCCGTTTTTGGCGTATCCGGTAGCGTCGCGTCACGGGTTTTAACCGCGCCGCACCACCAGAGCAGCACACCATCCCGGCGCAGAACATGCGCCCAAAAAGTCGAGTTGTATAACATGAACCTGTTGAAATCCGCGCTTGTCGCGCTTGCGCTTGTCGCCTCGCCCGCCCTTGCCGAAAGCCCCCGGGTGTTTGGCAGCGTTGGAACCCAGTTTTCGGTCAATTCCGCCGAAGCCCAGCTTCGCTACATCGGAGAACCGTATTTCTGGGGGTTGCAGCCCGTTGTCGGCCTGTCATTGGCGCGCAACAATTCCGGCTATGTGGGCATAGGGGCCGCATATACATGGCGCGCCCAGGACAGCGGCCTGTTCGCCCGGTTTACAGGCATGGCCGGTATTCACAAACGCGGCAGCGGGCGCAATATGGGCGGGCCTATGCAGTTTCGCACAGCGCTTGACGTGGGTGTGGCCACCGCTTCGGGCATGGAATTCGGCATCGGGTTGGACCACCGTTCCAGTGCGGCCATTTACAAACCCAATCCAGGGCTGAACACCGCCTATCTTTTCACGACTGTGCCATTGCGCTGATCGTCAAGGGCCATATTGTTGCACCTTGCTGCGGTCTACCATACACGCAGCAAGGGCTATGCCCCAGTTGGTAACGCGTTAAAGACAGGAATGCCATGCAGTCTTATGAATATCTTGCAGTGCCCGCCCCCGTGAAGGGACAGAAGGTCAAAGGGCTGAAAACCCCTGCCGAACGGTATGCCCATCAGCTGACACTTCTGCTGAATGATCTGGCCCGCGAAGGGTGGGAATACTGGCGCGCGGACTGTCTGCCCAGCGAGGAACGCAAGGGCCTGACTGGCACCACGACTGTTCACAACAACATGCTTGTGTTTCGCAGGCCAAGCGCGGAAACGCTGGCAGAGCATCCGCAATTTACAGAAACCCGCGTATCGCCAACCCTGCCTGCGGAACCGGCGCTTGGCGTTCAATCAGGGCCGCGCCCGATACACGAATCGCGCCGCGAACCCCAATTTCGTGAAAACGCGCCGCGCAACGACACCCCCGAATACTGATCAGGCCCCAATATCCAGCGAGAGCGCATGAATGCGAGCCACAAGCTCCGCACCTAATGCGGCATGAACCGCACGGTGGCGCGCCAGTCGGGACTGGTCACGAAACGCATCTGCGCGGATGACAACATTGAAATGGGTTTCCCCGCCTTCGCGCCACCCCGCGTGCCCGCGATGGCTTTCGCTGTCATCGACGACCTGCAACTGCACCGGCTTGAACGCCGCTTGCAGATTTGCCTCGATCTGATCACGAATATGCATGGTTTCACACAGCCCTCTTCTAACCTGACGAAAATATAACTAAGCTGCTGCCTCCGAGTCGGAAAGGGCTGCGCTGCATTTTCACGACAAATACCCGACCAAGATCAGACACAGGCAACAGCAGGTTTTAGGCATGGATCGCAAATCCCCTTTTGATTTTGATATTCGCGCGTCCAGCGACAAGAAAAAACGCACGCGCGGGCGGCGTGGGATGTCGGGGGCGTGGGAAACCTCTGTCCGGCAATGCGAACATCCCGGCTGCGAGGAGTCCGGCCAGTATCGCTGCCCGAAATCGCCGGACCAACTGAACGAATACCTTTGGTTCTGCAAGGAACATGCCCGCGAATACAACCTGAAGTGGAACTACTTTGATGGGCAGAGCGAAACCGAAATGCTGGACGCGATGGAACATGACCGCGTTTGGGGGCGCGCCACGCAGCCACTGGGCAGCAAGGACGAACGCATGGCATGGCAACGCCTTGGCATCGAAGACCCCCATCAGGTGCTGGGCGACAAGGCCACGCGCAACCCCGGCAGGCCCACAAGCGGCGCGGCGTCACGCAAGCTGCCGCCGACCGAACGGCGCGCGCTGGAGATACTGGACGCCCGCGACACCTGGACCCGACCGGAGATTCGGAAGCAATATAAAAGCCTTGTGAAAGACCTGCATCCCGACCGCAATGCCGGTGCCAGAACCGACGAGGACCGTTTGCAAGAAGTCGTCTGGGCATGGGACCAGATCAAGGAAAGCCGGAATTTCCGCGACTGACGGGCTTGACGAATCGCGCGGCGTGCAAGGCATACCGCGCGGCGGACATGGGCTGATGGTCTGACGGCCAATCCCCCGACCGGCACAGGCCACGCCGCAAACGCGGCGCACCCGTCCGGCCCGTGGCAAGCGTCATGTGCAGTGATCTGCGGTCACGGCCCGGCGCAACACAGGCTTTCGTCCAGTCCCCCCCCGCCTTGCCGGTCACCCTGCGCGGCGGGATGACCACGGCCATACGCCAGAAAGCGCGCTGCCCGCCTGGCCCGACCGCGCATTGGCAGCGATATCCAGACCGTCAAGAACCCCCTCCAACTGGCGTATGGCGCGCAAGTCGGTGATGATGTCTGTGACCGTGATCCGGCGATTAGAAAATGCACTATCCGTTGCGTCACGTTCAGGCATGACAATCCCTTTCATGTTTGGGGACGAATCCCCTGCTTCCAGTGTGGACGCGGAAGCTTATGAATTGGTTATCGCTGCGAATTCTGACAGCCAGATGAAAATTTAGCGGATTATCGGCTTTTCCCTCTTGCGGCGGGAAAGGATAGTTTGTAAATCGCGCTTACCGAGAACGGGGCGGGCGTAGCTCAGGGGTAGAGCATAACCTTGCCAAGGTTAGGGTCGTGAGTTCGAATCTCATCGCCCGCTCCAATTTCGAAAACAGGCGGCCTTCGGGCCGCCTTTTTCGTTTTTCGCCCCGGATTCCCCCCACACCCTACATGCCCCTTTTGTGCCCGCCCGTGATGATGGCCGTCGCAAAAAGGTCAAGATGTTTTTCAATCTAAACGCGCAAATATTTCCGTTGACGGACACCCCCTTCATACGTCAGATTGTGGATGTCGCCGCAAGACCCACTAGATGTAGTGAATCCATCCACGACATGAAGGTGGGCAACGGGACAGGGAATAGGAAAAGCCAATACGCAAAACACCGGGAAACACCACCGGTGAAACCCGCGTTTTGTGCCATGTCTGGCCCCTGCCCCTTGAAATTGCGGCAAATTCAAGCGGGCATGACCCGTAAAACCGTGAAGCGAAAAAAGGGACGTCAGGCAGATGATCATCGAGCGGCACTTTACCAATGCAGGACAAGACGCCTATGCGGCGCTGGAATTCACCACAACCGTGTCAGAGATTCGCAACCCCGACGGAACAGTGGTGTTTCGCAATGACGCGGTAGAAGTGCCCGCCACCTGGTCGCAAGTCGCGTCTGATGTGATCGCGCAGAAATATTTCCGCAAGGCGGGTGTGCCTGCACGCCTGAAACGTGTTGCCGAAAAGGGCGTGCCGGAATTCCTGTGGCGGTCGGTGCCCGATGAAAAAGCACTGGCCGAATTGCCTGAAGATGAACGCTTCGTGGGCGAAACATCGGCCAAGCAGGTTTTTGACCGGCTGGCGGGTGCCTGGGCCTATTGGGGCTGGAAGGGCGGCTATTTCAAAACCGAGTCCGATGCGCGCGCCTATTTCGACGAAATGCGCTTCATGCTGGCCGCACAGATGGCAGCCCCCAACAGCCCGCAATGGTTCAACACCGGCCTGCATTGGGCTTACGGCATCGACGGCCCAAGCCAGGGGCATTTCTATGTAGACCCCTTCACCCATAAACTGGTGAAGTCAAAATCCAGCTATGAACACCCCCAGCCCCATGCCTGCTTCATCCAGTCTGTCAGCGATGATCTGGTCAATGAAGGCGGGATCATGGACCTGTGGGTGCGCGAAGCGCGCCTGTTCAAATATGGTTCCGGCACAGGAACCAACTTCAGCTCACTGCGTGGTGAAGGTGAGAAACTGTCGGGCGGCGGTAAATCCTCCGGGTTGATGGGTTTCCTGAAAATCGGTGATCGGGCCGCAGGCGCGATCAAGTCGGGCGGGACCACGCGCCGCGCGGCCAAGATGGTCATTTGTGACATGGACCATCCCGATATCGAGGAATTCATCAACTGGAAGGTGATCGAAGAACAAAAGGTCGCCTCGCTGGTTGCCGGTTCCAAACTGCACTCGGCGCGTCTGAATGACATTTTCGGCGCAATCCGGGCATGGGATGGCAGCACGGAGGATGCCGTTGACCCGGCAAAGAACCCCGCATTGAAGGCGGCCATCAAGGCGGCCAAAAATTCCATGATCCCCGAAACCTACACCGCGCGTGTGCTGCAATATGCCCGTCAGGGCTATGACAGCATCGAATTCCCGACTTATGACACCGATTGGGATTCAGAAGCCTATATCACTGTGTCCGGCCAGAATTCGAACAATTCTGTGCGCGTCACAGATGCGTTTCTGAAGGCCGTGAAGGATGATTCCGATTGGGAATTGCTGCGCCGCACCGATGGCAAACCCGCCAAAACCATCAAGGCGCGCGATCTGTGGGACCAGGTGGGTCATGCCGCATGGGCCTGCGCCGATCCGGGCATTCAGTTTCACGACACCGTCAACGCATGGCACACCTGCCCAGCAGATGGCGCGATTCGCGGGTCCAACCCGTGTAGCGAATACATGTTCCTTGATGATACGGCCTGCAACCTTGCATCCATGAACCTGCTGAAATTCTATGACAGCCATAGCTTCAACGCCGAAGGCTACATGCATGCCACCCGCCTGTGGACCATCACACTGGAAATCAGTGTGATGATGGCACAATTCCCGTCCAAGGAAATTGCGCAGCGGTCTTATGAGTTCCGCACACTGGGGCTGGGCTATGCCAATATTGGCGGATTGCTGATGAATATGGGCTTTGGCTATGATTCCGCCGAAGGCCGCGCGCTGTGCGGGGCGCTGACTGCGCTGATGACCGGCGTCAGCTATGCCACATCTGCGGAAATGGCAGCAGAACTGGGCGCGTTCCCCGGCTACAAGAAAAACGCCGATCACATGCTGCGTGTGATCCGCAACCACCGCCGCGCCGCCTATGGCGATGACAGCTATGAAGCGGTGAACGTGGCCCCTGTCGCGCTGGATGCGGCCAACTGCCCCGATGCACGGATTGTGGACCTTGCGCGCGCCGCATGGGATGAAGCCCTGACATTGGGCAAGAAACACGGATACCGCAACGCACAATCCACCGTGATTGCGCCCACCGGCACCATCGGGCTGGTCATGGATTGCGACACCACCGGCATTGAACCCGATTTCGCATTGGTCAAGTTCAAGAAACTGGCCGGTGGCGGGTATTTCAAGATCATCAACCAGTCAGTGCCCGCCGCCCTGCGCAAACTGGGCTATAAGGAAGCGCAGATCGCTGAAATTATCGCCTATGCGGTGGGCCATGGCAGCCTTGGGCAGGCACCGGGCATCAACCATACCAGCCTTATTGGCCATGGTTTTGGCCAGGCCGAGATTGCCAAGATCGAAAAAGCCCTGCCATCAGCGTTCGATATCCGGTTTGTGTTCAACCAATGGACCCTGGGCGAGGAATTCTGCCGCGAAACGCTGGGCATTCCGGCAGCCGAGCTGAACAACCCCGGCTTCGACCTGCTGCGCCATCTGGGCTTCACCAAGGCACAGATTGACGCCGCCAATGACCATGTCTGCGGCACCATGACACTGGAAGGCGCGCCACACCTGAAGGACGAGCATATTTCGATCTTCGATTGTGCCAACCCTTGCGGCAAGAAAGGCAAGCGCTTCCTGTCTGTGGACAGCCATATCTACATGATGGCGGCAGCGCAGTCGTTCATTTCCGGCGCGATTTCCAAAACCATCAACATGCCCAACAGCGCCACAATCGAAGAAACGCTGGCGGCCTATGAACTCAGCTGGTCGCTGGGCATCAAGGCGAATGCGCTGTATCGGGACGGGTCCAAACTGTCGCAACCGCTGGCCGCTGCCTTGATTGACGATGATGAGGAAGCCGAGGAAATTCTGGCAAGCGGGTCCACGCAGGAAAAAGCGCAGGTTCTGGCCGAAAAGATCGTTGAGAAGATCATCATCAAGGAAGTCATTCGCCGCGACCGCGCAAAACTGCCTGAACGCCGCAAGGGCTATACCCAAAAAGCCGTTGTTGGCGGCCACAAAGTGTATCTGCGCACGGGCGAGTATACCGATGGCAAGCTGGGCGAGATTTTCATCGATATGCACAAGGAAGGTGCCGGCTTCCGTGCGATGATGAACAATTTTGCCATCGCTGTGTCGGTTGGTCTGCAATATGGTGTGCCGCTGGAAGAATTCGTCGATGCCTTCACCTTCACCCGGTTTGAACCGGCGGGCATGGTGCAGGGCAATGACAGCATCAAGAATGCCACGTCCATTCTGGATTACATCTTCCGCGAACTGGCTGTCAGCTATCTGGACCGCACCGATCTGGCCCATGTGAAACCCACAGGCACCAGTTTCGACGATCTGGGCGCGGGCGAACATGAAGGCGTGCGCAATGTGGCGGAACTGTCCGACGATGCCGCATCCCGTTCGCTGGAAGTGCTGCGGCAGATCAGTTCAACCGGCTATCTGCGCAAACGGCTTCCGCATGAACTGACAGTGCTGCAAGGCGGCCAATCCGTCACGGCCTATGCAACGGACCGCACCACGGCAGTGGCATTGGAAACCAGCCAGTCCGAGACCCTGACCGTCGCCACCATGGACCCGCGCGCCAAGGCCCGCATGCAAGGCTATGAAGGCGACCCCTGCGGTGAATGCGGCAACTACACATTGGTGCGCAACGGGACATGCATGAAATGCAACACCTGCGGCGGGACGAGCGGGTGTAGCTGAGGAGGACATGAAAATGATTGTGTCAGATTTCGGAATTTTGTACGAAATTTCGAAATTGCGGCGAAAAATAATGCGGGGAAAATCCTCAATTTGTGAAGCAATATCAACGTCTTGAATTGGATTTCTTCACTCCGGGGCCTTGTTTTCCGGCAAAATACCCCAGCGGGCGGAGGCAACTCCGCCCGCTTTGCCATTCCGGCGGCGATACCCCCCCCGGAACGGTTGGGGCCGGCCATCTGATGCTGTAAGATCGGCTGCGATTCCAACAAACAGGTCAAGTTTTCCGGTGAAACTCCATTTCCAATCCGACGAGACTTTCGTCAGTTTCGTGAGCCGCTCGGCGCGATCCTTCGGGCTGTCCGGTGCCGAGGATTTGGTCCGGGATGTCGGGGTTTCGCTTGGGTCTTTTCACAAAGGGCATCGGGACACGATCACGAAGGTCGCCAAGGTGCTGGGGGTCGATCCAGAACTGGCATTCGCCCAAAGCTTCCGACGCATCGACGCCCAGAATACAAAGTTGTTGAATATGACCCTGCGGGAAAAGCGGCTCCTGCGGGGGAAGTTGCGGGTCTGTCCGGCTTGTCTGCGGTCAGACATCGGTCCGGAATTGACCGAAACGACAGCCTTTAACGCGTATGCCCGGATGGCATGGTCGATCGCCCCTTTCAAGGTTTGCCCGATACATCGCCTTTTCCTTGTCGACCCACCCGAAGCCGGGGTCAATCATGAGTTCAACCGAACCTGGAAACTGTTGATTGTCACCGAGAACTGACCCACCCGGTTATTATGTTCTGCGTGTCATGTTGGGGTCAATGCTGGTGTTTCCTTCCGTTTCTTTTTTGCCGTTTCGGAGCTGGCCTTGAAGCGGTAGCTGTCGTTGCCAGTCTCCAAAATGTGGCAGCGATGGGTGAGGCGCTCGAGAAGCGCGGTGGTCATCTTGGCGTCACCAAAGACGCTCGCCCATTCGCTGAAGCTCAGGTTGGTGGTGATGATGACGCTGGTGCGCTCGTAGAGTTTGGCTCGAGAAGATGGAGTGAGGAGGATCAGGAATTGATCCGGGCGTGAAGGGGAAAAGCAAATTATCCGGGGGATGATTTGCCCCCGAACGCAATTCCCCGACGAACCAAGGCCCCGCCAGAGGCGCTGAATGGCAAGTATCCCAGCTCGTCCAGGATCACCAAGTCGGTTTTGACCAGCGCCTCGGCGATCTTCCCGGCCTTGCCCTGGGCTTTTTCCTGTTCCAGCGCGTTGACCAGTTCGACCGTCGAGAAGAAGCGCACGCGCTTACGATGATGCTCGATGGCCTGAATGCCGAGGGTCACGCCAAAGGCGTGCTTCCAGCACGACCGCAACATGGGATTTCCCTGTTCCCGGCCCCCCGATCAGCACCACATTCTCAGCCCCATCCAGGAACTCACAGCGATGGAGCTGGCGGACCAAGCCTTCACGGATGTCGCTGGCGGTAAAATCATATCCCGAGAGGTCCTTGTAAGCCGGAAGTGAGACGACTTCTTCAACAGCCCCCCCCCGGATCAATTTCTGGCCCGGCCCATACGCACAAAGGCCGCGACGCGCTCGTAGGATCCGTCATATCAAAGCCCCACGAGCTCTTCATACATCTCCTTCGCAGTGCGGCGATCCTTACGCGTCTTGCGCTGGTTGGCCACAAGCCAGTCTGTCAGCCGCGCCGCGTATGGATCGATCTTGCTTGGGCGATCAGGTGTCTGAAACTTGGGCTCGACGATCCCCTCCCGCAGATACCTCTTGATCTCTCAGCCGTCGGTCTGGAACCGATGGCGACCAACGGCTTCGATCCGCGATACGCCCGTCCGCCGTGCGATCTCGCGAATGGGCATCTCGTCCCGCAACGCCCATTTCCGAATAATCCTCAAAAATCCCATGTCTATCACTCCCAAAGCCCCCGACTGCTTTGCGCAGGGGCAAGGTTGCACATGGGTCAATTCTCAATGACAATCTCTGCTGTTGCCGGGTCAGGTCTCAGTGACAATCAACACCCGGCGAAACGCAAGCGGAAGGATCACTCGTTCCCAGACACATAAAAACAAGGCTCGAACGTCTGTTTGCATCTCCGGGTGCAGGGTCGGATCACGCGGTCGCGGTCACATGCCAAAGGCTGAATTGGCTGATGTTCATAGACCCGGAATGGACCGAGCGACGCTTGATCCCATTGCTTGCCTTCGATCATCCAGCCGCAGAACCCGCATGGAACGGGTTCTTGCACTCTGGTAGGGTCCCAATTTCTCCACTCGCAGTATTGATCAAACCCCTGTTGGTCGATGTTTTTCCATGGGTGGAAGGTTTTTCATGGGACCGCGACCTTGCAAAGATTGCAGCCGAGTGGCTTGGCTGGATGCGGATTTTTCAACCCGATGAACCAGCAGGGTTGACCCGATCGGAAATGCGTTCCGCCCTGCGCTCCATGTCAGACAGCACAAGAAACCGCTTCATCTTCTGGCTGGGGCGCGTGGGGCAGAAAAATGAAATAGGCTGGGCGGAGCTTGTCGTGCCGTTCATAGAAAATGAATGGCAGCACGAGAAATTAATATATCTTGTGGAAGCCGCACCACGCACCACAAGATGCGGAAGCTCCACGAGTGACGGCGAAATCTTTGCCCGATTTCGTGCTAACTTAACCCCGATTTACAAACACTAGTGCGTCCAGACCTGCCTGCGGTTGGTGGCGAAATTATCGCCATAGCCGCCGGGACGCAGGTTTGGACGTCGGGTTTTCGGTTCGATGACGTTAAATTCAATTCCATGTGCGCGTGCGTAAGCTTCTGCGTCGTCACGGTTGTCAAAACGCAGTTTCACCTGTGCGTCCATATCTCCCGAACTGGTCCAGCCCATAAGCGGGTCGATCTTGCGCGCCTGCGCAGGTGAGAATTCCAGCACCCACTGATGGGTTTTGGCCGTGCCGGACTGCATGGCATTGCGGGCAGGGCGGTAAATACGGGCACGCATGGCAAACCTCTTGTTTTGACGCCTGTTATATGCGCGAAACCGGGCCACGATGCAAGCATGGACGCGGCCCGCCGCACATATGTGCAGTGCAGGTATTAAAGCGCAGCCCTCCGCAAGATAGAACCTGGCGTTGGCCGTTCGGGCCGACCCCAGCTTTCTGACCGCATGCAGGCACATAAGCTGCGCGACAAGGCATATCCCGGACCACAGCCCGGCCTGTGCGCCTCGGGCCACCGGAATCTCAATCTGCCCGAGATGTGAGAGTGACTTGAAACACCCCCGCAACCTGTCTATACGCCCCGCAGGGGTTTTTGCCCCGGTATTTTATACGCAACGCCGCGTGGCCCTGATTCGTCGCTGACGGGGCTTTCCGGCAAAGGAGATGGCGACATGAAACTGAATGAACTTCGTGACAATCCAGGCGCAACCAAGAAACGCATGCGCGTTGGCCGTGGCCCCGGTTCGGGCAAGGGTAAAATGGGTGGCCGTGGTATCAAGGGCCAGAATTCGCGTTCCGGTGTGGCGATCAAGTCGTATGAAGGCGGCCAGATGCCACTTTATATGCGTCTGCCCAAGCGCGGCTTCAACAAGCCAAACCGCAAGGCTTTTGCTGTGGTCAACCTTGGCCTGATCGAAAAATTCATCACTGAAGGCAAGCTGGACGCCAGCGCCACCATCACCGAAGATGCGCTGATCGCATCCGGTCTGGTGCGTCGCAAGCGTGACGGCGTGCGCGTTCTGGCCAAAGGCGAGATCAGCACGAAGATCAATCTGCAGGTAACGGGCGTGTCCAAAACAGCGCAGGATGCTGTCGAAAAAGCTGGCGGAACGGTCGAAATTCTGACGCCCGCACCGAAAAAGGACGCGGCGGCAGCCGAATAATGGTTGTGACCGGCGCTTGCGCCGCTTACATCACCCCATAGGGTTTTCGCGCCGCCGACCGGGACCCCGGTCCGGCGGCGCTGACATGTAAGAGAGAGACGAGCATGGCATCTGCTGCTGACAAACTCGCGGCCAATACAAGCTGGGGGGCGCTGGCGAAGGCGACCGACCTGCGCAAACGCATCTTTTTCGCGCTGGGGCTGCTGATCGTCTATCGCATCGGCACCTATATTCCGGTTCCCGGCATTGACGGTCTGGCCTTGCGGGAATTCATGGATGAAGCGGCGGCGGGCATCGGCGGCATGCTGAACATGTTCACCGGCGGCGCCATCAGCCGTATGGGTATTTTTGCGCTGGGGATCATGCCCTATATCTCGGCCGCCATTATCGTGCAGCTTGTCGGCGCGATGTATGAGCCGTGGAAACAGCTTAAAAAAGAAGGCGAGATGGGGCGGCGCAAGCTGAACCAGTATACCCGCTATCTGACAGTGCTGTTGGCGCTGGGGCAATCCTACGGTCTGGCCGTGTCGCTGGAAGCAGGCGATCTGGCCACTGATCCGGGCTGGTTTTTCCGTGCGGCAGTGGTCATCACGCTGGTGGGCGGCACCATGTTCCTGATGTGGTTGGGCGAACAGATCACCGAACGCGGCATTGGTAACGGTATTTCACTGATCATTTTCGTAGGCATTATCGCGGAAATTCCCGCTGCACTGGCCCAATTCCTAAGTCAGGGGCGGTCGGGGGACATTTCGCCCGCGGTGATTATTGGTGTCGTGGTCATGATGGTTGCAGTGATTGCCTTCGTGGTGTTCATGGAACGCGCCATCCGCAAGATCACAATCCAGTATCCACGCCGTCAGGTCGGGATGAAAGTGTTTGATGGCGGGCAATCCCACCTGCCGATCAAGGTGAACCCCGCAAACGTGATTCCCGCAATCTTTGCATCCTCGCTGCTGTTGCTGCCGACAACCGTTGCAACATTCTCGGGGAATTCGCAAAGTGAACTTATGGCCACAGTGTTGGCCTATTTCGGCCCCGGCCAGCCCGCCTATCTGCTGTTCTTTACGGCGATGATCATTTTCTTCACGTTCTTTTACACGCAAAACGTGTCCTTCAAGACCGATGATGTGGCCGAGAACCTGAAGAACCAGAACGGGTTTATTCCCGGAATCCGCCCCGGTAAACGCACGCAGGATTATCTGGATTATGTGGTCACGCGGCTTGTCACAGTTGGGTCCATCTATCTGGCGGCGGTCTGTCTGCTTCCTGAAATTCTGCGCGGGCAACTGGCGATTCCGTTTTATTTTGGCGGCACATCCGTTCTGATTGTGGTGTCGGTGACGATGGATACAATCAACCGTGTGCAATCGCATTTGCTTGCGCATCAATATGAGGGGCTGCTTGAAAAATCGCAGTTGCGCGGCAAGGGCAAGCGGCGCGGCACCACTGGCAAACCGAAGGCACCGGCACGGCGATGAACATCATTCTGATCGGCCCACCGGGTGCGGGCAAAGGCACCCAGGCAAAGCGCCTTGTGACTGAGCGCGGCATGGTGCAACTGTCAACGGGCGACATGCTGCGGGATGCCAAGACCTCGGGCACGGAAATGGGTAATCTGGTCACGGATGTCATGGCGCGCGGCGAGTTGGTCACAGATGAGATTGTCATTGGCCTGATTGCCGAAAAGCTGGATAGCCTGAACGGCGCAGGCGCAATCTTTGACGGGTTTCCGCGCACCTTGGCGCAGGCCGACGCGCTGGAAGCGCTGATGGCGTCCAAGGGCAGCGCAATTGACCATGTGATTGAAATGCGCGTGGATGACGACGCATTGGTGGCCCGCATCACAGGGCGTTTCACATGCGCCACCTGCGGCGAGGTGTATCACGACACGACACGCCAGCCCAAGGTTGCGGGTGTCTGCGATGTCTGCGGCGGCACTGAATTTGCGCGCCGCGCGGATGATACGGAAGATGCGCTGCGCACGCGGTTGATGGCGTATTACAAACAAACCTCGCCTTTGCTGGGCTATTATTATGCAAAGGGGCGTTTGGAAGGCGTGGACGGCATGGCCGAAATGGCGGCTGTTTCCGCGCAGATCTCTGGTATTCTTGACAAATAATCATGCAGGGGCCGTGGCCCCTGCTGCTTTTTTCATGGCACCTTATGCATACTCAGACCTATAAATGTGAATTTTCCGTGGGCGAGGCCCTGGGCCAGCTGGTGATCTGGGTGTTGCTGACTGTTGTAACCCTGGGTTTGGCGCTGTTTGTGCTGCCCTATTACTTCCTGAAAGCGCCCATAAACCGGACATATGTTCTGGACAGCGAAGGCCGCAAGATTGGCCAATTGGCCGTCGATGTCGGGTTTACCGACATTCTGGGCCACGCGCTGCTGTGGCTGATTCTGACCATTCTTACCCTTGGTCTGGCCTATCTGATTTACTGGCAATCAGTGATGAAACGCTTGATGAACGCCACGCGGACAATCCCGCTTTGACATGGGCCTGCGGCGCAGCGACGCTTGCCCTTGACCTTTGCAGCGAAACCGCATAGGCGACACACTCATACACAGAATCGCGCCCTGCCTTGGGGCGCGGATTTGTTTGGAATGCACGCGGGCATTGCCCCCGTGTTGTGAAAAAAGGTTCTGGGACTACGGAACCGCAACGAAAGGAAGACCCGCGTGGCACGTATTGCTGGCGTAAACATCCCGACGGGGAAGCGCGTCCCCATCGCACTGACCTACATTCATGGTATCGGTTCGAACTTTGCGCAACAAATCTGCGAAGCTGTCAATATCGACGTGACCCGTCGCATCAATGAATTGTCCGACGCTGAAGTGCTGGCGATTCGTGAATATATTGACGCCAACTTCACCGTAGAAGGTGACCTGCGCCGCGAAGTTCAGATGAACATCAAGCGCATGATGGATATCGGTTCTTATCGCGGTTTGCGCCATCGTCGCAACCTCCCTGTGCGCGGCCAGCGCACGCATACCAATGCGCGCACGCGCAAAGGTCCGGCAAAAGCCATTGCCGGCAAGAAGAAATAAGGGGAGGGTTCAGAAATGGCTCGTGATAAAACCCGCGTTAAACGCAAGGTCCGCAAGAATATTGCCGCTGGTGTTGCGCATGTGAATTCCAGCTTCAACAACACCAAAATCCTGATTTCCGACGTTCAAGGAAATGCGATTTCGTGGTCGTCTGCTGGCACAATGGGCTTCAAGGGGTCGCGCAAATCGACACCTTATGCCGCACAGCTGGCCGCAGAAGATGCAGGCAAGAAAGCACAGGAACACGGCGTCAAAACGCTGGAAGTCGAAGTGCAGGGTCCCGGTTCGGGCCGTGAATCGGCACTGCGCGCGCTGGCTGCTGCCGGTTTCAACATCACCTCGATCCGCGATGTTACGCCGATGGCACATAACGGCTGCCGCCCGCCAAAACGCCGTCGCGTCTGATTTATACGATTTCAAGGTCGGGCTGCGCGCATCCGCGCGGCCCGATTACGTCATTCTAGATCCTCGGGCGTTGTGTTGCTGGGTCATGGCAACGCAACAGGAATGGAGGCGACCATGATCCATAAAAATTGGCAAGAACTTATCAAACCTGCGCAGCTTGACATCAAGCAAGGTGCCGATGTCAACCGCATCGCAACTGTTACCGCCGAACCGCTGGAACGCGGGTTCGGCCTGACGCTGGGCAATGCGCTGCGCCGTGTGCTGATGTCATCGCTGCAGGGCGCAGCAATCACATCCGTTCAAATTGACAATGTGCTGCATGAATTTTCTTCCGTGCCCGGCGTGCGCGAAGATGTGACCGACATTGTTCTGAACCTGAAAAGCGTTGCATTGCGCATGGATGTCGAAGGGCCAAAACGCGTGTCCCTGTCGGCGCAGGGTCCGGGCGTTGTGACAGCAGGCGAAATTACAACAAGCGCCGGGATCGAGGTTCTGAACAAGGATCTGGTGATTTGTCACCTTGATGATGGTGCATCCGTTTACATGGAACTGACCATCAATACAGGCAAAGGCTATGTCTCGGCCGACAAGAACCGCCCCGAAGATGCGCCCATCGGCCTGATTCCGATTGACGCCATCTTCTCGCCGGTGCGCAAGGTCAGCTACGAAGTTCAACCCACCCGCGAAGGGCAGGTTCTGGACTATGACAAACTGACGATGAAAATCGAAACTGACGGGTCGGTGACACCAGAAGACGCTGTGGCCTATGCTGCGCGCATTCTGCAAGACCAGCTTCAGGTCTTTGTGAACTTCGACGAACCCGAAGCCGCCGGTGCAAAAGATGCTGATGACGGTCTGGAATTCAACCCGCTTCTGCTAAAGAAAGTAGACGAGCTGGAACTGTCGGTGCGTTCGGCCAACTGCCTGAAGAACGACAATATCGTGTATATCGGCGATCTTATCCAGAAAACCGAGGCAGAGATGCTGCGCACCCCGAATTTCGGGCGCAAGTCGCTGAACGAGATCAAGGAAGTTCTTTCGGGAATGGGCCTGCATCTGGGTATGGATGTGGAAGAATGGCCGCCTGAGAATATTGACGAACTGGCCAAACGGTTTGAAGACCAGTTCTGACAGGTCGGGGCGAACCATTGCCCCGCCCATATAACGAAATGCAGGGCGCGTGTCAGCGCGCCCCCGCACCCCGGGCACCTGCCCCAAGGAGAGTTGTGGTCACGCAATCCACAGCCGGACAAAGTAAAAAAGACGACGTTAAAGGAGATATCACATGCGTCACGCCAGAGGTTACCGCCGCCTGAACCGCACCCATGAGCACCGCAAGGCGCTTTTTTCCAACATGGCCGGTTCGCTGATCGAACATGAACAGATCAAGACCACCCTGCCCAAAGCCAAAGAACTGCGCCCAATCGTCGAGAAGCTGATCACCCTGGCCAAGCGCGGTGATCTGCATGCGCGCCGTCAGGCTGCTGCGCAGCTGAAGCAGGACAAGGATGTTGCCAAACTGTTCGACATTCTGGGCCCGCGCTACAAGGACCGTCAGGGCGGCTATATCCGCATCATGAAGGCCGGTTTCCGTTATGGCGACATGGCACCCATGGCGATTATCGAATTCGTGGAACGCGACGTGTCTGCCAAGGGCGCTGCCGATCTGGCCCGCCTTGAGGCCGAGGACGCGACCGAAGAATAAGCCAGCGCCCCGCGCGTATATGCAAAGCCCGCACATGATGTGCGGGCTTTTTGCGTTGAACTTGGTGGGGGGGCGTCCCTATATCTTGGGCGATGTCGGTTCAAGAGAAGGAATGCACCGGATGCGCATTGGACTTGTGCTTGCAATCGTCTGTGCAACTGTGTTTCCCGTGGCGGTTTCATCCCAGACCGTGCCGGAAACACAGGGCCAGATACAGTTAAGCTTCGCGCCTGTCGTGCGTCAGGCAGCGCCTGCCGTTGTCAATATCTATGCCCAACGCATTGTTGCCCAACGCCGCAGCCCCTTCGCTGATGATCCGTTTTTCGGGGATTTGTTCCGCAATTTCGGGCAAGTCACCCCGCGCGTACAAGATTCGCTGGGGTCCGGTGTCATTGTGTCGGACGATGGCATTGTCGTGTCCAACTTCCATGTGGTGGGCAATGCGACCGAAATTCGTGTCGTGCTGAATGACCGGCGCGAATATGATGCCGATATCATCCTGACCGATGAAGAAAGCGACCTTGCCATTCTGAAGCTGCGCAATGCCACCGATCTGTCGGTTCTGGATTTTGCGGATTCCGATCAGGTTGAAGTGGGCGAACTGGTGCTGGCCATTGGTAACCCGTTCGGGGTGGGGCAAACAGTGTCCAGCGGTATCATATCCGGCCTTGCGCGCTCGGGTATCGCGGTCGGGTCGGGGCGCGGCTATTTCATACAGACCGATGCGCCCATCAACCCCGGCAATTCCGGCGGCGCGCTGGTGGACATGCACGGGCGGTTGGTGGGGGTGAACACGGCCATTATCACGCGTTCGGGCGCGTCGCATGGCATAGGTTTTGCGATTCCCGCCAATCTGGTGGCGCAGGTGGTGGCACAGGCACGCGACGGGCAGACACGGTTCCAGCGCCCTTGGGCTGGGGTCACCGCGCAAGCCGTTGATGCGACCCTGGCCGAAGCGGTTGACCAGCGCATTCCCGAAGGTGTCATCTTGCTGGAACTGCACCCCGAAAGCCCCTTGGCCATGGCGGGATTACAGCCGGGTGACATTATCTTGAGTGTGGACGGCGCAGTGGTCAATTCTGCCCCGGAAATGATGTTCCGGCTGGCCAGTCGGGGCATTGGGTCAACCTCGGCGTTGGTCTATCGTCGCGGCGCAGATATGCAGCAGGTGCAGATCGACCTGATCGCCCCGCCTGACAATCCGGACCGTCAGGCCCGCAGCATCAGCGGGCGCTCCGCATTGCGGGGGTTGTCCGTTGCGCGCATCAACCCTGCTGTTATTGCGGAATTCAACCTGCCGCCCAGTGCGCAAGGTGTGCTTGTCACCAGCGTTCAGGATTTCGCCGCCCGCACGGGACTGCGCACGGGTGACATTGTGCAGGCCATCAACGGCGAACAGGTGCGCAGCACAGATGACGTGCTGCGCCTTGCGTCCAGCCAGTCGCGGAACTGGCAAATGGACGTTCTGCGCGATGGGCGGCGCGTTTCGCTGCGCTATCGGATATGACGCATTTCATGCTTTTACTGGCACCCGCATGGGCGTAGCCTGCGCGCATGCCCGACTTGTTTGACCAATCAAAAGACACTGCCCAGCCCAGCGCCAACAGGCCGCTGGCGGACCTGTTGCGGCCCGCGAAACTGTCGGACGTTATCGGGCAGGACAAGGCATTGGGCGTGGATGGCCCGTTGGGCGCAATGCTGGCCAGCGACCATCTGGCGTCGTTGGTTTTATGGGGGCCGCCGGGTGTTGGCAAAACCACCATTGCGCGCCTGCTGGCCGACCAGACCGACATGCAGTTCATCCAGATCAGCGCCATTTTCACCGGCGTGCCAGATTTGCGCAAAGTGTTTGAACAGGCGAAACTGCGCCGCCGGAACGGACGCGGCACTTTGCTGTTTGTTGATGAAATTCACCGTTTCAACAAATCCCAACAAGACAGTTTTCTGCCCCATATGGAAGATGGCACCATCACCCTGGTGGGGGCCACAACGGAAAACCCGTCTTTTGAACTGAACGCGGCGCTTTTGTCACGCGCGCAGGTCATTGTTCTGGAACGCCTGACACTGGCCGCGCTGGAACGGCTGGCAGGGCGCGCAGAACGCGAACTGGCCCGCCCCCTGCCCCTGACCGGCCCCGCGCGCGAAGCGTTGCTGGAAATGGCCGATGGTGACGGCCGCGCGCTGCTGAACCTGATTGAGCAGGTGATGGGCTGGAAGGTCACCGCCAAACTGGACACCGACGCCCTCGCCCAGCGCCTGATGCGGCGTGCCGCACAGTATGACAAGGGCGGTGATGCGCATTACAACCTGATTTCGGCCTTGCATAAATCTGTGCGCGGGTCCGACCCGGACGCCGCGCTATACTGGTTTGCCCGCATGATTGACGGTGGCGAGGACCCGCGCTATCTGGCCCGCCGCCTGACCCGCATGGCCGTTGAAGATATCGGCCTTGCTGACCCGCAAGCGCAGGCCATATGTCTGGACGCATGGCAAAGCTATGAACGCCTTGGCAGCCCGGAAGGGGATCTTGCCTTGGCGCAAGCGGTCACATATCTGGCACTCGCGCCCAAATCGAATGCGGGCTATGTCGCGTGGAAAGCGGCGTTGGCGCTGGCCAAAAAGACCGGCTCCAAGCCGCCCCCAAAACACATTCTGAACGCCCCCACCAAGCTGATGAAGGACCAAGGCTATGGCGAGGGCTATGCCTATGACCATGACGCCGAGGATGGGTTTTCAGGGCAGGATTATTTCCCCGAAGACGTGAAGCGTCCGGTGCTGTATCAGCCCGCAGAACGCGGTTTCGAACGCGAATTGTCCAAGCGCGTGACATGGTTTGCCAAACTGCGCGCCAAGCGCGGGAAATAGGCCCTGCGCGCCCTATGTGTTTTGGTTGATACCCCACCCCGTGGGGCTATCGGTTGACAACAGGCCAAAGGCAGGAAAAGGAAGGGGCACACAGCCAAGGGGCCGATGATGAGCGCAGTTCAGACAAGACAGGTTGGGCCGGATGATGGCGGGCAAAGGCTGGATCGCTGGTTGAAGCGGCAATTTCCGCAGATCACCCAGATCCTGATTGAAAAAGCCTGCCGCAAGGGCGAAATCCGCGTCGATGGCGGACGGGTCAAGGCGTCCAGCCGCGTGGAAGCGGGCCAGACCGTGCGCATTCCGCCCCTGCCCGACACCCCCGCCGCGCCCCCCACCCCGAAAACGGGCATAACGCCCGCCGATGCGGAAATGATCCAGCGCGCGGTCATCTGGAAGGATGCCCATATCATTGCGCTGAACAAGCCCGCCGGTTTGCCCAGTCAGGGCGGCAGCGGACAAGGCGCGCGCCATGTTGACGGCCTGACCGAGGCGCTGACCTTCGGGTTCAAGGACCGCCCCGTTCTGGTGCACCGGCTGGACAAGGACACATCTGGTGTGCTGCTGCTGGCGCGCACCCCGCGCGTGGCCCGCCGTCTGGCCGAGGCCTTTCGCCACCGTGAAGCCCGCAAGATTTACTGGGCGCTGGTCGCAGGCGTGCCCCAGCCGGACAAGGGAACCATCCGCTACGGGTTGCTGAAAACCGGCGGGCGCGGCGCTGGTGAAAAGATGCGCTGCATCCACCCCGCCGAAGTGGACCAGACCGAAGGCGCAAAACGTGCCATGACCGAATTCGCGGTTCTGGAACGGCTGGCAGGGCGTGCGGCATGGATGGCACTGTCGCCCATCACGGGCCGCACCCACCAGTTGCGCGCGCATATGGCCGAAATTGGCCATCCCATTATGGGCGATGGCAAATATGGCGGGTCTGCGCAGGAAAATCTGGGCGATGGCTGGGGCGCTGGGATTGGCGGCTCGGTCAGCCGCAAGCTGCATCTGCATGCGCGCTCGTTGCGGATCATGCACCCGGTCACCGACAACATTCTGGACCTGACAGCCCCCCTGCCTGAGCACATGGCCCAAAGCTGGAAACTATTTGGCTGGGACCCGCGCGAAGTGCCCGCAAACCCGTTCGAGGATGATGCATGACGCAGCGCCTTGTTATTTTTGACGTGGATGGCACGTTGGTGGACAGTCAGGGCCATATTCTGGCGGCCATGGCGCAGGCTTTTGGCAGTGTGGGGCGCGATGTGCCCGCGCGGGAACAGGTGCTGTCCATCGTGGGCCTGTCGCTGCCTGTCGCCATTGCGCGGCTTGCGCCTGATCTGGATGCACTGGCACAGACCCGGCTTGTGGGCGCCTACAAGGACGCCTTCAATACGCTGCGCGCACAGGATATGTCCCCGCTTTATCCCGGCGCCGCCGAAACGCTGGCCGCGCTGGCCGCGCGCAGCGATGTCGTGCTGGGTATTGCGACGGGGAAATCGCGGCGCGGGCTGGACCATCTGGTGGCGGCACATGACTGGGCGGGGCGGTTTGCCACGCTGCAGGTGGCTGATGACCACCCGTCAAAACCTCATCCGTCCATGATTCATGCCTGCTTGCGCGAAACCGGTATCGCGCCTGAAAATACCGTGATGGTGGGCGACACCACCTATGACATGGACATGGCGCGGGCCGCGGGGGTGCATGGGCTGGGCGTTAGCTGGGGTTACCACGCGCCAACGGCGCTGGGGGTGCCGGTCGTGGATGATTTTCTGTCACTGCCGCTGGCGCTGGCACAGGTTTGGACCAAGGGGGCAGCATGAGCGGTTGGGTAAAGAAACGCTTCTGGACAGATGCAAGCGTGGTTTCCACCAATGACGGGTTTACCGTCACCCTTGACGGGCGGTCGCTGAAAACACCGGCCAAGGCCCCGCTGAATGTGCCCACGCGTGCCATCGCGGACCTGATTGCGCAGGAATGGCGCGCGCAAGGCGATGTTATCAAACCCGAATCCATGCCCGCCACACGCGCGGCCAATGCCGCCATCGACAAGGTGCGTGGCCAGAAGGCCGAAGTGACCGAGATCATCACCGCCTATGGGGACAGTGATCTGGTGTGTTACCGCGCCGAAGCCCCGCAAGAACTGGTGAACCGCGAAGCGCAGGCCTGGGACCCGCTTATTGACTGGGCCGCCCATCGCTATGGCGTGCGGCCCGTGACCTATACGGGCATCATGCACGCCCCCCAGCCCAGCGCGCTGCTGTCAAGCATGCATGCGGATGTCGACCGCCTGAGCGCCTTTGAACTGACTGCCTTTCATGATCTGGTGTCGATGTCGGGGTCATTGATCATAGGGTTGGCCACGCTGGACCAGTTTGCCACAGCCCCAGAGTTATGGGCCGCGTCCCGCGTGGATGAAGACTGGCAAATCGAACAATGGGGCGCAGATGACGAAGCTTCCGCGCTGGCCGCAGGCCGAGAGGCGGCATTTCTGGACGCTGCGCGGTTTTACTTCGCGCTTCAGTCCGCCTGATCCAGATCGCGCGGCACAATGAACGCCACGGCCTGCCCCGTCCCGTAACGCAGTGACCGCCAGTCTGGCGCGTCAAATTCCGCTACAAGGGTTGCACAAGTCGGATACCTGCCAAATTCAGGATGCGCCAGCGCGCTGCCCAACAACATGCGCGCGAAAACTGCAATTCCGGGGTTATGGCCCACCATCATGACCGTGGCCGCGCTGGCGCTGCGCAGCACCTGCAGCATGATATCCGGCCCGGCATGGTATAGGGCCGACTCAAACCGTGTAGGCACTGTTTTGGGAAATTCGGCGCGCACCAGATCCCATGTCTGGCGGGTGCGCACCGCGTCGGAAACCAGCGCTTCGCCGGGCAGATGGCCATTCCCCGACAGCCAACGCCCGATTGCCGGTGCCGCGCGTTGTCCGCGTGCGTTCAAAGGGCGCGCATGATCGGAATCCAGCGGATTGTCCCAGTCGGATTTTGCATGGCGCGTCAGGATCAGGCGTAGGGTCATGGGTGAAACTGCCTCATGTGGAATGCAGATTGTGCACGAACACGCCCGAAGGTTTGCGACACGGGACAGGCGGCGCGCACCGCGCAGCCCCCGGTCATGCAGCGCTGGCCATCCGCACTGTTCAGGAATGCGTGGCAGGCGGGCACATCATAGCCTTGCGGTGTCAATGCACCCACAGGGCAGGCCGTGGCGCAGGGGCGCGCGCAATCGTCACAGACGGGTTCAGAACGGGGCGGCTGGTCCAATATGTCGGCAAACCCCAAAGCCCCGCGAAACGACGCCCAAAGCCCCGCCACATCATGCACCAAAAACCGCACCGGCGACGACCAGACCCGACCCGTTGCCAGCGACCAACTGAAAAACGGATAGGGCGGCTGAACGCCAAAAGGATAAATGGCACGCGCGCCAAGCTGCCGCGCCATGGCATCGATAACGCGCCGCGACCAGCGGTCCATGGGGTCGGGTGCCCCATCCATATATTCGGGACTGCCCTTAAAAACCTGCCAAAATCCCGGTTCATGCGGCCCCAACAGAACCAGCGTTTGCACGCCATCTGGCAAATCTGCCTGATCCCGCCCCACGCTGCCCATTACCGCAAGGGCCTGTGCCTGCGCCATATCAGCAATGCGCCCCAGAACCTGCGGCATGCGTCATCCTTATGCTTTGGCTAATGGCAGGGTGTCGCGGATGATACTGCCCGCACCATGATCCGTGAACAATTCCAGCAAACACGCATTTGGCGCGCGCCCGTCAAGGATGACGACGGCACGCACACCGCCCTCGATGGCATCAAGGGCAGTTTGGGTTTTGGGAATCATCCCGCCCGCAATCACGCCCTTTTCGGTCAGGTCGCGCACATGGGCCGGGCTAAGCTGTGTGACCACATCGCCGTGCTCGTTCTTCACGCCCGAGACATCGGTCAGCAACAGCAAACGATCTGCTTTCAGCGCGCCTGCGATGGCCCCTGCTGCCGTGTCGCCGTTAATGTTGTAGGTTTCGCCCTGCCGCCCCATTCCCAGCGGCGCAATGACGGGAATGAACCCGCCAGTGAACAGATGGTGCAGCAATTCGGTGTTAATGGCCGCAGGACGCCCCACAAGCCCCAATTCGGGGTCATCGGGTTCGCAAGTGACCATGCCGCCATCCTTGCCCGACAGGCCAACGGCCTTGCCCCCCTCCAGCTGGATGGCCTGCACGATGCGCTTGTTCACCGACCCTGACAGCACCATTTCAACCACATTCATGGTGGCCGCATCGGTTACACGCTTGCCGCGCACAAACTCAGACTGGATGTCCAGCTTTCGCAACATGTCGTTGATCATTGGCCCGCCACCATGCACGATGACAGGGTTCACGCCGACCTGTCGCATCAGCACCACATCGCGCGCGAAGGAGGCCATTTCCTCGGCGTCGCCCATGGCATGGCCGCCAAACTTGATAACCACAATGGCGCCGGAATAGCGCTGCAAATAGGGTAATGCCTCGGACAGGGTCCGGGCGGTGGCAAACCAATCCTGTGTCATGGGGCGTTGCTTCTTCATGTTAGGTCAGTCCCGCGATAATCGCGCGCAATGTGGGTATGCCGTCCCCCGTTTCAGACGAGGTGACGACGATTTCGGGATAGGCGGCGGGGTGCTTGGCAAGGGCGGCACGCACCTGTGCCAGTATGTCGTCCTGCGCGGCGCGGCTTAACTTGTCGGCCTTGGTCAGAACCACCTGAAAGGTGACAGCGGAACTGTTCAGCAGTTTCATGATCTCCGCATCCACGGGCTTGACCCCATGACGCATATCGATCAGCAAAAACGCGCGGCGCAAGGTCGCCCGCCCGGACAGATACGCCTTCAACAGGCGCTGCCAGCGTTCGACAATCGGCAACGGGGCCTTGGCAAAGCCATAGCCGGGCAAATCCACCAGATAATGGCTGTCAGCAACCGTGAAATAGTTGATTTCCTGCGTGCGGCCCGGTGTGTTGGACGTGCGCGCAATAGCCTTGCGCCCGGTCAGCGCATTGATCAGGCTGGATTTGCCCACATTGGACCGGCCCGCAAAACACACTTCCATCCTGTCAGCGGGCGGCAAGCCGTCCATGGCAACCACACCTTTCAGGAATTCCACCTGACCGGTCAGCAGCTTGCGGCCCGTTTCCGCCATCTCGGCAGTTGGTTCATCAGAAACAGGGAAGGGCAGTTGTGTTGTCATGCGCAAAGCTCCAGTCTGTCGCCCGTGCGGATGATGCCCCCGCGCGTGACAATGGCATAAACGCCAAAATCCGTATGGCCATAGGCCGCATCCAGTTCCGCAAGCGTGTCAACATCAATCCGGCCCGTCGCACAATCCACCATCGTGGCGCGACAGCGGGTAATGCGTTCGACAATTTTCAGCCGGGCGTCCCCGATGGCCAGTTCACGGTCCAGAAGATCAAATTCTTCCCATGGGGCCAGCCCGTCCAGCCACAGGTTGCCGCGCCAGCGGTCCAGCCCCAGATCGCACCCCAGACGCGCGCCCAGCACGCGGTTTGACGCAAGGTTCAGCAGCGACACAGACTCGAAATCCGTGTCGGTCATGCCGCGCCCCGCGGTGACCAGCCGCACAGGCTGCGCGCGCCCGCCCGCCATAAGGGGCGCAACCCAGTTCAGGAAATCCACCTGCCCGTGTGCTGTGTCAGGGTCGAAAGTCAGCGCATCGCGGGCAGGATGGGTCAGGGTTATGCGCCCTGCAGTTTCATCAAACTGCGCGTCAATCGCCTGCAATGCGGGCGTCTTGGCCGCGCGCGTGAAATTCATGCACGGATTCCAGCCATCTTGCAACCGCGCCGCTTCATGGGCGACGGCCCAATGCCGGTCAAACGGCAGACAGCGCCCTTCGGTCAAGGCAACATCGTCCAGCGATTGCCGGCCATGCGCCTTGATGGGATGGCGGAAGATATGCGCCAGCCGCCACCCCATGGCCTTAGGTTTTCTTCTTCTTGGTGAAGATATTGCCCAATATATCCGGCCTGCTGCCATTCATCGACATGATCAGATACTGCTGCGTGAAGGTAATCACGTTGTTGGCGATCCAGTACAGCACCAGACCCGACGCGAACCACCCCAGCATGAACATGAATATCCACGGCATCCACATCATCACAGCTTGCTGGATGGGTTCGGTGGGGGTTGGGTTCAGCTTCATCTGCAGCCACATCGACACCCCCAGCAAGATGGGCAGAATGCCAATAAACACCATCGCCAGAATGCTTTCAGGATGCGGCGCTGCCCATGGCAGCAACCCAAACAGGTTCATGATAGATGTGGGGTCAGGCGCGGACAGGTCATTGAACACCCCGAACCATTCCGCGTGGCGCAGGTCGATCGTGACGAAAATAACCTTATACAGCGAGAAGAAGATTGGAATCTGCAACAGGATCGGCAGGCAGCCCGCAGCGGGGTTCACCTTCTTCTCCTTGTACAGTTTCATCATTTCCTGCTGCATCATCTGGCGGTCATCGCCCGCACGTTCCTTCAGCGCCATCATTTCGGGCTGAAGTTCCTTCATCTTCGCCATGCTGACATAGGATTTCCACGCCAGCGGCAACAACACCGCCTTGATCAACAGCGTCAGGGTGATGATAGACCACCCCATATTGCCGATGATTCCATTGATGAAATACAGGGTCGCAAAGATGGGTTTGGTCAGAAAGAAGAACCAGCCCCAGTCGATGGCGTCAATGAACCGATTAATCCCCATTTCGCGTTCATAGGTGCGGATGGTGGTCCATTCCTTCGCGCCCGCAAACAGCATTGTCTGCACCTGATCGCTTTCGCCCGGCCCGACAACAAGCGTCGGCAGGTCAGCGCGGGTCTGATACACGTCGCGCGACGGAATATACCGCGATACCGCAGAAAATGCCTGACCGGGCTGCGGCACAAGCATGGCCATCCAGTATTTGTCACTGATGCCCAACCAGCCGTTTTCTGCAACTTCGGTCACGCGGGCATTGGTGTTTTCGCGTTCATGCATGCGCAGGTCGCGGATGGCCTTGTATTTGTCTTCATTCAGCTTGCCATCGGCAACTTCGATGAACCCTTCATGGCTGATGAAGAAGTTTTCCAGATCGGACGGTTCACCATGACGCGACAACAGGCCATAGGGGGCAACGCGGGCGGTGGCATCGCCGGTGTTTTCCACCCCTTGCGTGATGGTGAACATGAAGTTTTCATCAACATCATACCGCTGTGTGAAGCGCACGCCCTGATCATTGACCCAAGCCAACGTCACATGGGAACCGGGTGTCAGGCGGGTGCCTTCGACCAATTCCCAAGGGGTGCTTGCGCCGGGCACATCATCCCAGTCCATGTCCCGGCCCGGCCGCCAGCCATGCAGCGCGTAAAACGCTTCGCGCGCGCCTTCGGGTGTCAGCAAATGCACGACATCGGAATCATCCTGGACGGTTTCGCGGTAATCGCGCAGCGCCAGATCGTCGATACGCCCGCCGCGCAGATTGATTGTGCCAACCAAGCGCGGGGTGTCGATGTCAATGCGCGGCAGTTCCGGCAAACCGTCAGCGCCCACGCCTTCGACCATGGCGGGGGCCTGCGCACCTTCGGCCAGTGGCAGTTCGGCCACCTCAGCAGCATCTTGCGGGGTAGGTTCGGGGGGCGGGAACATCCACATCCAGACAACCAGCACAAACAGGCTGAGAGCAAAGGCCAGAAGCAGATTGCGGTTCTGTTCGTCCATGAAAAGGCCGTTTCCTGTCACATCAAGGGTCGCGCCGGTTCAACAGAAGCACCGGGCAAAGGTCAAGCGGTTTTCCCCCTTTCAACCGATCACAAGGTCAGATCAGGGGGCGTATTCGGGTTCAACAGCGGTTTATCGCCCCGCGCAAGGGCCAGAAAGTCAAAAAGCTGCAGGTCAGGCATATGCGACGGGCGAATATTCATCAAGGCACGGAACATCACATTGCGCCGCCCCGGACTGCGGCGTTCCCATTCATCAAGCAACGCCTTGACCTGCATACGCTGCAACCCTTCTTGCGACCCGCACAGATCACACGGGATGATGGGATAATTCATCGCGCGCGCAAAACGGTCGCAATCCGCTTCGGGGACGAAGGCAAGAGGGCGGTAGACAAACAGATCCCCGTCCTCGTTCAGCAGTTTCGGGGGCATGGTCGCAAGGCGCCCGCCATGAAACAGGTTCATGAAGAAGGTTTCCAGCAGATCATCGCGGTGATGGCCCAGAACAACCGCGCTGCACCCTTCTTCGCGGGCAATGCGATACAGGTTGCCCCGCCGCAACCGCGAACACAGCGCGCAATAGGTGCGCCCCTGCGGCACCTTGTCCACGACGATGGAATAGGTGTCCTGATATTCAATCCGGTGCGGGATTTGCATGCGCGTCAAAAAGTCAGGCAGCACAGTCGCGGGAAAATTGGGTTGGCCCTGATCCAGATTGCAGGCCAGCAGGTCAACAGGCAACAGCCCGCGCCACTTCAATTCGACCAGCGCCGCCAGCAACGTGTAGCTGTCCTTGCCGCCCGACAGGCACACCAGCCAGCGCGCGCCCGGTTCGACCATGCCATACTGGTCAATCACGGCGCGGGCTTCGCGGATGATGCGCTTGCGCAATTTGCGAAATTCCGTGGTGTCGGGGGCACCTTGCAGGATCAGCGGCAGGTCAGTGGTTTCATCAAGCATTTGGCGTTCCATCCCTGGTGCTGTGGCTATGCCATAAAACGCACCGCACTGCAAAGTCAGCGGCGCTGTTGCGCGTCATGGGCGGCATCAGCGCCCGGCACAGGGTCATACCCTGCCCCGCCCCATGGATGGCACCGCCCGATTCGGCGCAGCGCCAGCCACGCGCCCCTGATGGCGCCATGTCGCTGCAGCGCGTCCAGCGCATAGGCGGAACATGTCGGCTGGAACCGGCAGCCATGCCCCACCCACGGGCTGAATACCACGCGGTAAAACCGCACTGGCAACGAAAAGACCCACCCCAACGGGGTCATTGCCCCGCCCCGTGCAGCTTTTGCAGCGCGCGCAGCAAATCCGCTGACATGGCGTTGAAATCATGGTGGGCCGTGGCACCCGGCCGCCCGACCAGCACATAATCCCAGCCAGCGCGCGCATGCTGCGCCATCACAAGGCGCGCGATTTCGCGCAAGCGCCGCTTTGCGCGGTTGCGCAGAACGGCGTTGCCCACCTTCTTGGAACAGGTGAAGCCAACGCGAAAAGGGCCATCATCCCCGCGCGGAAATGCCTGCACCAGAAAAGCCGGGCATGGCAACCGCCGCCCCTTTGCGGCGCGCAGGAAATCCGCACGGCGTTTCACGATTTCGGGTTTTCCAAATGACAATACCGCCGTAACAGATGCAGCACAGGCGCCTTGCCCGGCTACATTTGTTTGCGGCGGTGCCATCATGGTCCCTTCTCTGGCCCGAAATTACGGACCAAATACCTTAGGCTGACAGATTCTTGCGGCCAATACGGCGGCGTGCGTTCAGAATCTTGCGGCCTGCTTTGGTTGCCATGCGCGCACGGAAACCGTGGCGGCGCTTGCGGACCAGATTGCTGGGCTGATAGGTGCGTTTCATCGCTCCGTTCCTTCATTCCGGCAACCGCAATCCCCGCGGATTCGGCCACCCATTCAATTACAGAACCGCCAGATACGGCCCCCGACCACGCAAGTCAATTCGCAATCGCAGGGTTTGGCCGCAATTTTGGCAAAAAACAAAGCGGTCCGTAACATTTACGCCTATATCATCGCTGGGGATCAAGCTGTCGTGAACGCGCTACCTTGCCGGAAACATTTGCGCCATCTGGTGCGAAGATAGGGACAGACCATGAGAAGGACCACGATGTGAGCACCACAGCCCCCCTGCCCCCGTCCGGTTGGCGCCAGCGCCTGCCGCTTATTGTGATTATATGCGTGGCCGTTATCGGGGCAATCTTGCTGCGCGACCATCTGAGTTTTGAGGCCCTGCGCGACAATCGCGCCGCACTTCTGGGCTTTCGAGACGCGAATTATACCCTTACCGCAACAATTTTCATCGCGGCCTATATCGCTATCGTCGCGTTTTCACTGCCCGGCGCAACCGCCGCCACATTGACAGGCGGGTTCCTGTTCGGGGTGTTTCCGGGCGCGATGTTCAATGTGGTTTCCGCCACGATCGGGGCTGTGCTGATCTTCCTTGTTGTGCGCGCGGGGTTCGGGCGTGCCATGGCGGCCAAGATTGATGCCAGTGACGGGCGCATGAAGCGCCTGACAGCCGCCATCCGCGAAAATGAAGCGCCAGTGCTGTTTTCACTGCGTCTTATGCCGGTCTTGCCGTTTTTTGTCATGAATGTGATACCCGCGTTGATCGGGGTGCGCCTGTCAATTTTCGCCACCACCACGCTTTTGGGCATTTTGCCCGGCGGGGTGGTCTATACTTGGGTCGGGGCCGGGCTGGGCGAAGTGTTCGCCCGCAATGAAACCCCTGATCTGGGTATTATCTTCGAACCCCACATTCTTGGGCCGTTATTGGCGCTTGCCGCGCTTTCGATCATCCCCATTGTGGTAAAAACGCTGCGCAAGAAGGAAACCACCCTATGAGCGTATTGAAAACAGATATTTGCGTGATCGGCGGCGGCTCGGGCGGGTTGTCGGTGGCAGCAGGGGCTGTGCAAATGGGCGCGCGCGTCATTTTGGTTGAAGGGCACAAAATGGGCGGCGATTGCCTGAATTATGGCTGTGTCCCGTCCAAGGCGCTGCTGGCACAGGCCAAGGCCGCCAAGGCGCGCGGCGGGGCCGAACCGCAGGATTTCCGCAATGCCATGGCGCATGTCACCGCGACCATTGCCGCAATTGAACCCCATGATTCCATTGACCGTTTCACGGGGCTGGGCGTTCAGGTGGTGCAGGGATACGCACGCTTTACCGCGCCCCACAGCATAGAGGTTGACGGCACCACCATTCACGCGCGCCGCTTTGTCATTGCCACCGGATCACGCCCGCTGGTGCCCCCGATCCCCGGTCTGGACAATGTGCCGTTCATGACCAACGAAACCCTGTTCACCCAACAAGACTGCCCCGGCCACCTGCTGATTATCGGTGCGGGGCCAATCGGGCTGGAAATGGCACAGGCCCATCGCAGGCTTGGTGCAAGGGTCACCGTCATCGAAGGGGCCAAGGCGCTGGGGCGCGAAGACCCGGACGCAAGCGCACTTGTTATTGCGCAATTGCGCCGCGAAGGCATTGAAATCATCGAAGATGCGCAGGTTGAACAGGTTTCCGGCCGCGCGGGCGCGATAGAAGTTCAGGTCAAGGGCGGCACCATATTTGCTGGCACACATCTTCTGGTTGCTGTCGGGCGCAGGCCCAATCTGGACCGCCTGAACCTGGATTCTGCAGGCATAGACCATGATCGCAACGGTATAAAAGTGGGGGCAGACCTGCGCACCACCAACCGGCGCGCCTATGCGATAGGGGATGTTGCGGGACAGGGGCAATTCACCCATCTGGCGGGCTATCATGCCGGGCTTGTCATCCGGTCCGCGCTGTTTTCGTTGCCCGTCAAGGCACGTCAGGACCATATTCCGCGCGTAACCTATACAGACCCTGAACTGGCCCAGATTGGCCTGACCGAAGCGCAGGCCCGCCAGAAATATGGCGGACAGCTTAGCGTGCAGCGCATTGGCTATGAGCAGCTTGATCGCGCGCAGGCCGACGGGCGCACAGATGGCTTCATCAAGCTGATGGTCGCCCGTGGCCGCCCCGTTGGCGTCACTCTGGCGGGGGCGCAGGCAGGCGAATTGATTGCCCCGTTCGCGCTGGCCATGGCCAATAACCTGAAACTTGGCGCGATAGCGGGAACAGTGCTGCCATACCCGACATTGGCGGAAATCAGCAAACGTGCGGCAGGGGCCTATTTTTCACCCAAGCTATTTGATAACCCTACGGTAAAGCGCGTCGTCAGAATGGTGCAGAGATGGCTGCCCTAAGAATCGCCGCGCGCATGAGGGAGCATGTTCGTCAACACGCTGTCGGGTCGGTTCCTGCTGCTTGCCGTGATTTTCGTCATGCTGGCAGAAGTGCTGATTTTTGCCCCCTCTGTTGCGCGTTTTCGTGAAGAATACCTGATTGCGCGGTTGGAACGTGCGCAAATCGCATCCTTGGCGCTGCTGGCATCTGATGGGTCCATCGCGGGGGAACTGGCAGGAGAACTGCTTGAAAATGCCGGCGTTTTCAACGTGGTTCTGCGCCGTGACGAAGTGCGCGAACTGGTGCTGTCATCGCCGCTGCCCGGCCCCGTTGCAGCCACCTATGACCTGCGTATGGACAGCGCATTTGCACTGATACGCGATGCGCTGCTGGAATTGGGCGCCCGGGAATCGCGAATCATTCGTGTTATCGGTGACCCAGTGCAGCGCGGCGGGTTGCTGATTGAAATCACGCTGGACACCACCGATCTGAATGCCGAATTATGGGATTATGGCCGGCGCATTCTGCTGCTGTCGCTGGCGATTTCTATTTTCACGGCAATCTTGCTGTTCTTGTCCGTGCGCCTGTTCGTGGTTACGCCCATGCGCCGCGTCATCCAGTCGATGGCCGTTTACGCTGAATCCCCGCAAGACCAGACGCGAATCATCGCGCCGCAGTCAAGCATCCGTGAATTGCGCGACGCAGAAGATGCCCTGCACCGGATGCAAACTGACCTGACGGGCCTGTTGCGCCAGAAGGACCGGCTGGCGCAACTGGGCGGGTCGGTGGCGCGCATCAGCCATGACTTGCGCAATATGCTGACCACGGCCTCCATGCTGGCCGACCGGATGGAAGCCAGCGACGACCCAAGTGTGAAACGCGCTGCGCCCAAACTCGTGGGCTCCTTGTCGCGCGCCATCAACCTGTGTGAAGCCACGCTGGCGTTTGGCAAAGCCGAAGAACCCCCGCCGCGCCTGTCGCGGGTGCAGCTTGCACCGCTTGTCGAGGATGTTATCGAAAGCGAACGCCTTGCCCTGACCGACGCGGCACAGGTCACATTCCTGGCCGATATTCCCGCTACGCTGCATTTGCGCGCGGATGAAGAACAGCTGTTTCGCGTCTTGCATAATCTGGTGCGTAACGCCCGGCAGGCATTGGAAGCCACGCGCCAACCCGGCGTTATCGAGATTTCGGCGCAAGACAGCAAGACCGGAGGCCAGAACGGCGTGTGCATCCGCATAGGTGACACTGGCCCCGGCCTGCCCGCACGCGCGCGCGAACATCTGTTCGAGGCTTTTCAGGGGGGGGTGCGCAAAGGCGGCGTCGGGCTGGGCCTGGCAATATCGGCGGAACTGGTCCACGGCCATGGCGGACGGCTGGAGCTAACACGTTCAGATGCAGATGGAACGGAATTCCGTATCTGGTTACCAAATGCGAATTGACCGGAATTTTGTTGAAATAGTTGCAAGCCCCCTCTTGCAAAGCGCGCATGACGGCGATAGTTAGCCCTCAACGCGCCCGTAGCTCAGCTGGATAGAGCACCAGACTACGAATCTGGGGGTCAGAGGTTCGAATCCTTTCGGGC